>DASWUI010000169.1:0-3981 GCA_036401715.1 Ramlibacter sp.
CGGTCGCGCGCCAGGGCCGCCGGCTCGTCGTCGTCGTTGGCGAAGACCGCCTGCACCCCCAGGCGCGCCGCCAGCCGGGGAATTTCCTCCGCCCCGTCGCCGTCCAGCGCGATCAGGCCGCGACCGGCGCCGCCGAGCGTCCGCAGGTCGCCGTCCAGCGCCGCCACCGCGTCCCGGATGAACTCCACCCGCCGGTCGGACGGCGGCAACGCGTCCAGGATGGAGCGGTCGAACACGAAGGCGCAGTGCACGGCCGAGGCGGCCCGCAGCGCCTGCGCCAGCGCCGCATTGTCGGCGGCGCGCAGGTCGCGGCGGAACCACATGAGGGCGGCGGCATAGGTCGTGTCCATCCACTTAAAATCTAACCCATGGCCAACGAGGCGGATTCGATGAACCTGACGCACCACTTCCTGATAGCCATGCCGGGGCTGCAGGACGCGTCGTTCGCCCGCTCCGTGGTGTACCTGTGCGAGCACAGCCCGCGCGGCGCCCTGGGCCTGGTGATCAACAAGCCCACCGACATCAACCTGAAGAACCTGTTCGAGAAGGTGGACCTGCCGCTGGGCCGCGACGAGCTGGCGCGCACGCCGGTGCTGCAGGGCGGGCCGGTGCAGACCGAGCGCGGCTTCGTGCTGCACGAGGCCGTGCACGCCGAAGGCCAGGACGCCAACGAATCGGTGTACGCCTCCACCATGACCATTCCGGGCGGCCTGGAGATGACCACCTCCAAGGACGTGCTGGAGGCCATCGCCAGCGGCTCCGGCCCGCGCAAGCTGCTGGTCACGCTCGGCTACTCCGCCTGGGGCGAAGGCCAGCTGGAATCGGAGCTGGCGGAGAACAGCTGGCTGACCGTGAGTGCCGACCCGGCCGTCATCTTCGACACGCCCATCGAGGAGCGCTACGAGAAGGCGCTGTCGCTGCTGGGCCTGCAGTCCTGGATGCTCTCCCCCGGGGCGGGACACGCATGAGCACCCTTCCGGTGCCCGAAGTCCCCGCGCAGTTCCAGACCTTTCTCGCATTCGATTTCGGCACCCGGCGCACCGGCGTCGCCGTGGGCAACCGCATGCTGCGCACCGCCACCGCGCAACCGACCATCCGCGCCGAAGGCGACGCGCGCCTGGCGCAGGCCGAGGCGCGGGTCAGGGAATGGCAGCCGGACGCGCTGGTGGTCGGGGTGCCGTTCCACCCCGACGGCGCCAGCCACGACAATACGGCGCGCGCCCGCAAGTTCGCCCGGCAGCTGCGGGGCCGCTGCGGCAAGCCGGTGTACGAGGTGGACGAGCGCTACAGCACCACCGAGGCGCTGGCGGCCGGCGCGCGCGACCCCGACGGCGCCGCGGCCTGCGTCATCCTGGAACAGTTCCTGAGGAGCCTGCCTTGAATCCCGCCCCTTCCAACGGCGCCCTGACGCTCGATGCAGAGGCGCTCTACCGCGAGCTGCTGCGCGGCGTGCAGCAGCTGCGCCGGCCCGACACCCGCCTGGTGGGCGTGACCTCCGGCGGCGCCTGGCTGGCCGAACGCCTGCAGAAGGACCTGGGCCTGCCCGGCGAGCCCGGCGTCATCTCCTCGGCGATGCACCGCGACGACTACGCGCGCCGCGGCCTGTCCGCGACCGCCCAGACGCGGCTCGATTTCGACGTCAACGGCGCCCACATCCTGCTGCTGGACGACGTCCTCTACACCGGCCGCACCATCCGCGCGGTCCTCAACGAACTCTTCGACTACGGGCGCCCCGCCGGCGTGGCGCTGGCGGTGCTGGTGGACCGCGGGGGCCGCGAGCTGCCGGTGCAGGCCGACTACGCCGCCGCGCGGGTCGCCTTGCCCGCCACCCAGTCGCTCGCGCTGGCGCGCGACCCGCAGGGGCGCTTCAGCTTCCAGGTGGAGAGTGCGAACTGACATGCTCTACAAACGAAACCCGCAACTGAACAGGAACGGGGAGCTGATCCACCTGCTCTCCATCGAAGGCCTCCCCAGGGACATCCTCACCCACATCCTCGACACCGCCTCCAACTTCGTGAGCGTGAGCGACCGCGAGGTGAAGAAGGTGCCGCTGCTGCGGGGCAAGAGCGTGTTCAACCTGTTCTTCGAGAACAGCACGCGCACGCGCACCACCTTCGAGATCGCCGCCACGCGGCTGTCGGCGGACGTGATCAACCTGGACATCGCGCGCTCCTCGGCGTCCAAGGGCGAGTCGCTGCTGGACACCATCGCCAACCTGTCGGCGATGGCCGCCGACATCTTCGTGGTGCGCCACAGCGAGTCCGGCGCGCCCTACCTGATCGCGCAGCACGTCGCGCCGCACGTGCACGTGGTCAACGCCGGCGACGGCCGCCATGCGCACCCCACGCAGGGGCTGCTGGACATGTACACCATCCGCCACTACAAGAAGGACTTCAGCAACCTCACGGTGGCGATCGTGGGCGACGTCCTGCACTCGCGCGTCGCACGCTCGGACATCCACGCGCTCACCACGCTCGGCTGCGCCGAGGTGCGGGTGGTCGGGCCCAAGACGCTGGTGCCGGGCGACATGAAGGAAATGGGGGTGCGCGTCTTCCATTCGCTGGAAGAGGGGATCCGCGACTGCGACGTGATCATCATGCTGCGGCTGCAGAACGAGCGCATGAGCGGCGCGCTGCTGCCCTCGTCGCAGGAATTCTTCAAGCGCTACGGCCTCACGCCCGAGCGGCTGGCCTTCGCCAAGCCCGATGCGATCGTCATGCACCCGGGTCCCATCAACCGCGGCGTGGAGATCGACTCCGCGGTGGTGGACGGCAAGCAGAGCGTGATCCTGCCGCAGGTGACCTTCGGCATCGCCGTGCGCATGGCGGTGATGGGCATCGTCGCGGGCAACGTGCGGGAGGCGGCATGAGCGCCGCCCGGCCGCCCGAAGGCGCTCGCCCCCTCCGCTTGCGGAGGGGGGAGGAGCAGCCCGCGCAGCGGGCAATCCTGGGGGAGGTTTTCCAATGAAGATCCTCGTTCGCGGCGGGCGCGTGATCGACCCGGCGCGCAACTTCGACCAGATCTGCGACGTCGCGCTGGCCGCGGGGCGCGTGATCGGCGTCGGCACGGCGCCCGAAGGCTTCAATGCCAACCGCGTGATCGACGCCAGCGGCTGCATCGTCGCCCCGGGCCTGGTGGACCTGGCCGCGCGCCTGCGCGAGCCCGGGCACGAGCACGAAGGCATGCTGGAAAGCGAGATGGCGGCGGCGGTGGCCGGCGGCGTGACCAGCCTGGTGTGCCCGCCCGACACCGACCCCGTGCTGGACGAGCCCGGGCTGGTGGACATGCTGAAGTTCCGCGCCGAGAAGCTGCACCAGGCGCGGGTGTTTCCGCTGGGCGCGCTGACGCGCGGACTGGCCGGCGAAGTGCTGACCGAAATGGCGGAACTCACCGAGTCGGGCTGCGTCGGCTTCAGCCAGGCCGAGGTGCCGCTGCAGAACACGCAGGTGATGCAGCGCGCGCTGCAATACGCCTCCACCTACGGCTACACGGTGTGGCTGCGGCCGAACGACCATTACCTGGGGCAGGGCGTGGCGGCCAGCGGCCCGCTGGCGACGCGCCTGGGGCTGTCCGGCATCCCGGTGTCGGCGGAGACGATCGCGCTGCACACCATCTTCGAGCTGATGCGCGCGACCGGCGCGCGCGTGCACCTGTGCCGCATCAGCAGCGCGCGCGGCGTGGAGCTGGTGCGGCAGGCCAAGCAGGAGGGCCTGAAGCTCACCTGCGACGTCAGCATCAACTCGCTGCACCTGACCGACGTCGACATCGGCTACTTCGATTCGCGCATGCGGCTGAACCCGCCGCTGCGGCAGCAGCGCGACCGAGAAGCGCTGCGCGCGGCGCTCGCGGACGGCACGATCGATGCGCTGGTCTCGGACCACACACCCGTCGACGAGGACGCGAAGCCGCTGCCCTTCGCGGAGGCGGAACCGGGAGCGACAGGGGTGGAACTGCTGCTGGGGCTCGCGCTGAAGTGGAGCC
>DASWUI010000170.1:0-2727 GCA_036401715.1 Ramlibacter sp.
GTGCCCGCCGGGCTGGGTGCCCTGGCGGGACGGCGCGTGCTGCGCTGGTGATGCGCGGCTTCAGCCCAGCAGGCTGCGCAGGATGATGTCGACCACGATGTTGTTGTCGGACACCAGCACCACCTGGTTGTTGACCACCGCGTAGCGGTAGCCGAGCGGCGGCGGCGGCAGCGTGGAGCGGATGCGGCGCGGCACCGTGAACACGGCACCCGGCGGCAGCGCCTCGCCGACGATCACGCGGTCGATCTTCTTCGCCTGGCCCGGGGGCAGGCAGCCGTTGTTCTTCTTGGCCAGCCCGGGCGGGCAGCTGCGGTCGTAGCCGGCGACGCGGTCGTGGTGGCGGTACCGGCGGTCGTCGTAGTAGCGATCTTCGCTGTACCGGCGGCCATCGCGGTCGTGGCGGTCGTCGCGGGCGTGGCGCTCATGGTGGCGCTCGACGTGCTCGACGCGGTCGCGGCGGTGGCCGTCGTCGCCGCCGCGGCCGCGGCCCTTGTCCGCGAAGGCGGGGGTCGCCGCCATCGCCGCCAGCAGCGCGGCGAGGAGGGTCTTGTGGGTCGTGTTCATGTCCTGGGGCTCCTGAATCTACTCAGCCCAAGCATTCCGCCGTGCCGGCGGCCGGGGTGTAGGAGCCGCGCGCGACAGCACGCGGGGCATGTCGGGCGCCGCCGGGCGGCTCGGCCGAGGGCTTTTTCCCATCCGGGCGGCCCGCGCGGTGGCTACACTCGTCCCCATGGGCTTCCTCCTGTACGGCGGCCTCGGGCTGCTGCCGCTGTGACTGCTGATCGGCTACGCCTTGCTGGCGCAGCCCGGCGCGGCCGCGCAGGGGTCCGGTGCCCTGCTGTGGTGGTCCGTCGGGGCGGTGCCCGCCTGCTTCATGACGCTGATGTTCGCCGAAGCCATCATGGTGTCGCGCGAGCGCCGGCACGACCCGTGGCGGCAGCACAAGATCCTGCTGATCGTGGTGCCCATGGTGGTTCTGCTGTTCGCCAGCGGCGTGACCTGGGAGCGGCAGGAGGAGGAGCGCCACGCCGAGGAGGCGCGCGTCACGCGCTTCGTCACGGCCGATGCCGGCGTGCTGGCCTGGCTGGGGCCCGATGCCCGGGCGCGGGTCACGCTGTCGCAGCCCAATCCCGACCTCGGCGATGCCCCGCTGCGTTACTGGGTCACGGCCGAAAGCGGCCTGCGCCGCGTGCAGGCCGTGGTGCAGGCGGACCGCCGCGTCGAGCCGTCGCCGCTGGCCCTGGTGTGCGTGGAGCGCGAGCTGCTGCCGGCATCGCGCGACAAGGCGCCGCTGCGCTGCAGGCGCTGACCGCGGCACGCGCCCCCGCCGCCGCGATCGGTTCAAGCCGGCTTGCGCGCCAGCAGGAACAGCACGGACCCGGAGCCCGCGATGAGCGCGAGCACGGTGAAGCCGGCCCGGTAGTTGCCCGTCACGTCGGCGAAGGCCCCGGCGATCAGCGGCCCGGCGACCTGCCCCACCGAGATGATGATGGCCGACAGCCCCAGGATCATGCCGATCGCCTGCAGCCCGAAGTAGTCGGCGCGCAGCGCCTGCATGAACGGGCCGCGCAGGCCCCACGCCGCTCCGTGCAGCACGGCGAACGCGCCCAGCATCAGCGGGTGCACGGCCCAGGTCAGCATCAGCAGGCCCAGCGCGTGCGCCAGCATGCAGCCGGCGGCCACGTAGCGCTTGTTCCAGCGATCGCCCATGGCGGCGCCGAGCAGCACGCCGCAGGCCTGCGACAGCGTCATGAGCATGATCACGAAGGAGGCCTGCGGCAGCGTGTAGCCCAGTCCCTCCTTCATGTGCGAGATCGCGTGCACGTTCACCGCGGTGACCACCAGCAGCGCGAAGCCGTGCCCGAGGCCGAGCAGCCAGAAGGCGCGCGTGCGCAGCGCCTGGGCGGCGGTGAACGAGCGCGCCGGCACCGGCATGGTCCCGCCCATCGTGGGCTCCGGCGGCGGCGCCGGCGGCAGGCCGTCCATGGTCTCGCCGATCTCCGCCGGGTTGCGGCGGACCACGCGCGCCAGCGGCAGGCCCACCGCCAGCAGGACGATGCCCGAGAGCAGTGCCATGCGTTGCCAGCCGTGGTTCTGCATCACCCAGCCCACGAGCGGCACGGCGAGCCCGCCGGCGGCCAGGCCCAGGCTCATGAGGGACAGTGCGCGCGCCCGCCGTCGCTCGAACCAGTGCACCAGCGCCACCGAGAAGGGAAAGTAGCCGCACAGGCTGGCGCCGACGGCGATGATGAGGATCGCGCCGTAGAAGTCGCCCAGGCTGCCCACCGCGCTGAGCGCGAAGTAGCCGATGGCCAGCAGCACCACGCCGACCTGCACCATCGCGCGGGGGCCGAAGCGGTCCACCAGCCAGCCGAGCACCGGCCCGAGCAGCGCGCCCTCGATCGACTGCAGCGCCGCCGCGCCGGACAGCGCCGTCTTGCTCCAGCCCTTTTCCTCCGAGAGCATGGCCACGTAGGCGCCGAAGGCCTGCACCAGCAGGGCGGAATGGAGGAACTGGATCGCGGCGCCCGCGAACGAGATGCGCCAGCCGTAGAAGATTTTCAAGAAGGCACGCGGGGTGGGAGCCAAGGAAGTGTAGCGGCGCGAGGCTGCGGCGCGCGGGTGGTGTGGCGCCGCAGCGTCGCGGTCCGGCGCTCCCGCGCGCTCACCAGGACCTACACCCCGTAGGTCGCGGTGAGCCCGCAGGCGAACCGCGACACCGCCCCT
>DASWUI010000171.1:0-6560 GCA_036401715.1 Ramlibacter sp.
CCGGCCGGCCCGGCGCCCTGAGTCCGGGAACGTTCCGGGAACGGCGGCGCGCGATCCTTGGCGGCAGCAGGTGCACGGTGCACCGGCCAGCACACAGAGGAGTCGCCATGACCACCCCGCAGGAATCCATCCAGAGCCGCCACGCCTCCGCCATGCCGGCGGACTTCCCCCAGCCGGTCTCGCTGGAGACGGTCGCCGTCATCGAACAGGCCTTCGCGCAGGTGCTGCGCGGGCTGCGCGAGAAGGTGAATGGCCGGGCCGTGGACGGCACGGCCGAGTACGAGTCCTGGCTGCCGCCGCGGCACTGAGGGCCGTCGCCGCTAGGCGTGGGGCGCCAGCCCCATCGCCTGCGTGATCTTGCGGCCGGAGGCGCGCAGCCCCTGCAGGTCGCCCGCCCGGATCACCACCAGGTCGGCCTGCTTGCCGGGCGCCAGCGTGCCGATGCGGTCCAGCTGCTGCAGCATGCGCGCGCCTTCCACCGTCACCCAGGACAGCGCCTCGCGCGTGGTGATGGTGGACGTCGGCGGGATGGTTCCGTGCTGTTCGCGGTAGGCGACGTTGTCCAGGCTGCGCTGCATGCCCAACGCCACCCGTGCCTGCGTCAGCATGTCGCCGGAGAGCACGCTCTCCAGGTCCACGCCGAGGGAGGGTGCGCGCCCGAAGCGGCGCAGGCGCCCGGTGAGCGGGTGGCCGTGGCCCTGCGACATCTCGCTTTCGGCGGCGGCCGAGAAGCTCATGCCCAGCGCGCAGAAGCGCTCCAGCTGCGCGTCGCTGAGCGCATGGCCATGCACGATGTTGATGTTGGGGCCCAGCAGCCCCGCGGCTTCCAGCCGCTCCCAGCCATCGGGCGTGCGGGCGGCGCCGCCGCCCTGGTGCAGGCTGGCGATCAGGCCGAGCTCGCGCGCCATGCGGAAGTCGTGCAGGGCGACCTCCAGCGTGGAGTAGTGCGGCCCGAGCACCGCCGCCTGGATCGACAGCAGCGCGTGCCCCTGGTGCGCCTTCAGCAGCCGCTCGATTTCGCGGCGCGGGTGCGGCACCTCCCAGAACGGCTGCTGGCCCGGCTTGGGGTCGGGCTTGGGCGTGCCGTGGAAGAAGGCGGCGCGGATCCCGGTGGACAGCAGCCCTTCGATGGCGGCGTCGTTGTGCGCCGGGGTCGGGTTGTTGTGGCACCAGTCGGCCAGCGTGGTCGTGCCGCAATTGAGCTGGTTGAGCGCGCCCATGCGCGTGGCGATGAACAGGTCCTGCGGGCCGAAGGCCGTGGCCAGCCCCGCGTGCATCTTCTGGAAGTACTCCAGCAGGGTCCAGTTCGCCGCCACACCGCGCAGCGCGGTCTGCCAGGTGTGCATGTGCGCGTTCACCAGCCCCGGGATCAGGATGCAGCCGGTGGCGTCCACCACCTCGGCATCCGTGGCGGTGATGTGCGGCGCGACCGCGGCGATGCGGTCGTCCTGGACCAGCAGGTCGCCCTGGGAGAGGTCGCCCTGGCGGTCCATCGTGATGATGGTGGCGCCGCGGATCAGGATGTTGGGCATGGGGTCTCCTTGTCGTCGCGGTCCGCGCGGCGGACCCCGATCTACGGGGCCGGGTAATCCACCTGGTGCCGGGCGGTGCGCAGGTCGCCCAGCTCCTGCTTCACGCGCAGGTGTTCGGGGTGCGTGGCGTAGGCGTCCAGCGCCGCCTGCGATGCGAACTCGCTGTACAGCACGACGTCGCAGGCGTAGTCCACGCCGCTGGTGTCCACGCCGATTTCCAGGTGCAGCAGCCCGGGGATGCGACCGCGCAGGCTGGCGAAGCTGCGCTGCAGCCGGCCGATGTTGGCGGCCTTCTCCTCGCGCGTGGCGCCGCGCACGTTCCACATCACGATGTGGCGGATCAACGCGCGTCCCTGGCGGGCGCCAGCACGAAGTCGTATTCCACGAGGTAGTGGCCGTCGGGCTGCCTGACCCAGTCGGCGACCAGCGACTGCCGCACGCCGAACACGGCGTCGGAATCGAGGTAGGGATCGCCGTTGCGGAACACGTGGGTGATGAGCGTCTCGTAGCCCGGTGCCTTGATCATGAAGTGCAGGTGCGCCGGACGCCAGGGGTGGCGCCCGGTCGCCTTGAGCATGTCCCCCACCGGGCCGTCATCCGGGATCGGATAGGCCTCGGCCAGGATGGAGCGGAAGTGGTAGGCGCCCTTGCCGTCGGCATGCAGCACGCCGCGCGCCTGGCGCTGCGCCAGGCCCTCGCGCTGCACGTCGTACTTGCCTTCGGCGTCGGCCTGCCAGACGTGGATCTCGGCGCCTGGCACGGGCTCGCCGTCGAGGCCGCGCACGGTGCCGCGCACCCGGCAGGGCACGCCGGGCGCGCCGTTGGCGACGTCCTCGCCGAGGTCGTACGCGGGCGCATCGGGAACGTAGAAGGGGCCGAACACGGTCGCCTCGGTGCAGCCCGCCGGCTTGTCGTTGTTCATGGCGACGGTGAGCATCGACAGGCCCAGCGTGTCCGACAGCAGGATGAACTCCTGGCGCTGGTCGTCGGTGATGTGGCCGACGCGGGTGAGGAACTCGATGCCCCGGAACCACTCCTCCTCGGTCAGCTTCACCTCGCGGGCGAAGGCATGCAGGTGCTGCACCAGGCTGGTCATGATTTCCTTCAGGCGCGGGTCGGGCGTGTCCGCCATGCGGGCGATCACGGCCTGCGTGATGTTGTCCTGGGTGAGGTTGCGCATCCTGGGAATCTCCTGGCGGCACTCTAGGGCCGCGCGCGCCCTTTCGCAAAGCGTTCCGCGGCAAATGAGTTTTCCGGGGCGCGGAAGAAAGGCGAGCGACAATCGCGCGGTGGATCGCTGGACCGAGATGGCTTTGTTCGTGCAGGTGGCCGAGACCGGCAGCCTGAGCCGCGCCGCGGAGGAACTGGGCCTGTCGAACGCGGCCGCCAGCCGGCACCTCGCGGCGCTCGCGGAACGGCTGGGCGCGCGCCTGGTGGAGCGCAACACGCGCCGGCTGTACCTCACCGAGCCGGGGCAGGAGTTCCTGCGCCGCAGCAAGGCCATCCTCGCGGACCTGCACGATGCCGAATCGGCGGTGAACGCGTCCACGCTCAATCCCACGGGCACGCTGCGCATCACCGCCTCGCTGTCCTTTTCCATGCACCACATCGCGCCGCTGCTGCCCGAGTACACGCGGCGCTATCCCAACGTGACGGTCCACGTGGAGACGGCCAACCGCTACCTCGACCTGATCGACAACAACATCGACGTGGCGATCCGCACGCGCGAGTTCGAGCCGGACTCGAACATCACGATCCGCCGGCTGGCCGAGACGCGGCGCATCCTCGCCGCCTCGCCCGGTTACCTGGGCCGCGCCGGCACGCCGCGCGCGCTGGAGGACCTGGCCAAGCACGCGCTGCTGGTCTACACGTACGCCAACAACCCGCACGAGCTGCGCTTCACGCGCGACGGCGAGACCAGCGCCGTTTCCATCAAGGGCGTGCTGGAGTCCAACGACGGCCAGGTGCTGCGCGCCGCCGCGCTGGAGGGGCTGGGCATCCTGGTGCAGCCCACCTACATCCTCTACGACGACATCGTGGCCGGCCGGCTGGTGCCGGTGCTGGATGCCTGGGACCTGCCGCGCCTGACCGTCAACCTGGCGTACCCCAGCCGCAAGCACCTCACCGCCAAGGTGCGGACCTTCATCGATTTCATCGCGGAGCATTTCGACCGCATGGAGTACGAGCGCAAATGGACGACCCGGTTCGGGTACTGAACACCGAGGTGCTCATCGCCGGCGGCGGCCCCTGCGGCCTGATGCTGGCCAACGAGCTGGGACGGCGCGGCATCCGCACCCTGCTGGTGGACGCGAAGCCGTCGACCGCCTTCAATCCGCAGGCCAACGCCACGCAGGCGCGCACCATGGAGCACTTCCGCCGGCTGGGCTTCGCCGACGAGGTGCGCGCCCAGGGCCTGCCGCCGGACCACCCGACCGACATCGCCTACTTCACGCGCTACACCGGCCACGAGCTCGCGCGCCTGTCGCTGCCCACCGCCGCCGAGGCGGTGCGCAACGTGAAGACCCTCGGCGGCTCGTGGAGCGCGGCCGAACTGCCGCACCGCGTCTCGCAGAAGTTCGTCGAGGCGATCCTGCGCCGGCACGCGGAGGAGCACGCGGGCAATGACATCCGTTATGGATGGAAGCTGCTGGAGTTCGGCGATCGGGGAACGCACCTGGAGGCGGTGGTGGAGCCCGTGCGGGGGACTGCCCCCACCCCGGCCCTCCCCCAGGGGGGGACGGAGCGAATACGGGTGCAGGCGAAGTACCTCATCGGGGCCGACGGGCCGCGCAGCCTGGTGCGCGCCACGCTGGGCATTCCCTGGGGCGGCGCGACCGGGGTGCGGCGCGACTTCATGGGCGGGCAGATGTTCGCCGTGTACCTGCGGGCGCCCGACTTCTACCGCGTGTTCCCGCACGCGCGCGCCTGGATGTACGTGTCGGTCAACGCGCAGCGGCGCGCCTTCATGGCTTCGGTCGACGGGCGCTCCGAATTCGCCTTCCATGCCGCCGTGCACGAGGGGGAGGACGCCGACGCCTGGACGGAAGCGGACGCGCGGCGCGTATTCGCGCAGGCGCTCGGCTGCGAGATCCCGGTCGAGGTGCTGTCCTTCGGCACCTGGACCGCGGGGCATTCGCTGGTGGCGCAGTCCTTCCGGAAGGGGCGCGCCTTCATCGCCGGCGACGCGGCCCACCTGTTCACGCCCACCGGCGGGCTGGGCTACAACACCGCCGTCGAGGATGCGGTGAATCTCGGGTGGAAGCTGGCTGCCGTCCTGCGCGGCAGCAGCCCGCCGGCCCTCCTCGACACGTATGAAATGGAGCGCCGGCCGCTGGCGGTGCGCAACACCGGTTATGCGCGGCACTTCGCCGATTCGGTGGGGCTGTTTCCCGCGCGCGCGGTGCTAGAAGCCGAGGGTGCCGACGGCGAGGCGGCGCGGCGGGAAGCGTCGGCGCACCTGGACGCGCACGTGCGCCTGGAGTTCAACATTCCCGGCGTGACCTTCGGCGGCCGCTACGACGGCTCTCCCCTGATCGTGCCGGACGGCTCGGCGCCGCCCCCGGACGCGCCGAACAGCTACGTTCCCACCGCCTGCCCCGGTGGCCGGCCGCCGCATGCCTGGCTGGACGACGGGTGTTCGCTGTACGACAGCTTCCACGCGGAGTGGACGCTGCTGGTGCTGGGCCCGCAGGCGCCCGATGCCCGACCGTTCGAAGACGCCGCGCGGGAACTGGCGCTGGACCTGAAGGTGGTGCACCATCCCTTGTCCGCGCTGCGCGACCTCTACGGTTCGCCGCTGGCCCTGATCCGACCCGACCAGATCGTCGCCTGGCGGGGGCACGGGGCGGGCGAGGCCGCGCGGGTGCTGAGGATCGCGAGCGGCGGCTGAAGGGAGCGCGAATGTCCAAGGTGAAGGTCCAGGCCTTTTCCGTCTCCATCGACGGCTTCGGCGCGGGTCCCCGCCAGAGCCTGGAGAACCCGCTGGGTGCCGGCGGCACCACGCTGCACCAGTGGTTCTATCCCACCCGCACCTTCCAGCAGATGGTGGGCGGCGAAGGCGGCACGACCGGCATCGACGACGAGTTCGCGCGCCGCAGCCTCGAGGGCCTGGGCGCCTGGATCATGGGCCGCAACATGTTCGGCCCGGTGCGCGGACCCTGGCCCGACGCGAGCTGGAAGGGCTGGTGGGGCGACAACCCGCCGTACCACGTGCCGGTGTTCGTGCTGACGCACCATGCGCGCGCGCCCGTCACGATGCAGGGCGGCACCGTCTTCCACTTCGTCACGGGCGGCATCCAGGAAGCGCTGGAACGGGCACGGGAAGCGGCCGGCGCGAAGGACGTGCGCATCGGCGGCGGCGTGTCCACGGTGCGGCAGTACCTGCAGGCCGGGCTGGTGGACGAGATGCACCTGGTGATCGCACCCACCGTCCTCGGCAGCGGCGAGCCCCTGCTGGCGGCGATCGACCTGCCGACGCTGGGCTTTCGCTGCACGCGCCACGTGGGCACCAAGGACGCTCTGCACGTGGTGCTGACGAAAGATCCGCCGACGAGCGAGGCGTACCCACAGTAGTGCAGCGGACGCGAAATTCTTCGCGGTCCGCGTCCGCTCGGTGGCAAGCGGCGGGTGTTGCGGCGCCCGATTTCCCTCCAGGGGCCGGAAGGGCGCCGAGCATGCGCTTGGGCCTGTTCACGTCGTTGCTGCGCGCCGGGCCAGTTCCAGACCGTGGGCCCGCGAGTGCGACTCGCGTTCACGGCGCAAATACTCCTCGCGCCGCAGTTCGTGCGCGTGCGCGCGGCTGATCTGCTCGCGCAGATCTCTGTATGCGGTACGCATCGGGATGGTGTCGTCGCGAAGGGTGCGCACGGCCATGCGGGGCACCAGCAGGACCTCGTCGTCCGCCGCATCGCCTTCCACCGCCATGCCGGTACCCAGCGCTTCCTTCACCGCAGCCAGGGCACCGTCGCCATCCTGCAAGGGCAGCAGCACGGCCCAGCAGGTCGGGCCGGTGCGAAGCGCCACGCCGTC
>DASWUI010000172.1:0-3059 GCA_036401715.1 Ramlibacter sp.
CCGGCTGGCGATGCTCGCGGCCAGCTACGAGCTCGAGGCGACCGACCCGGATGCCGAGGTTTACGAGTGAGATAGGGCGGGGACGCGGTGCGTTGCTGCAGTGCAACATTGCCGCCCTGCCCGCTGCCGCAGGGGCACAATAGCGGTCCCTTAGGCCAAGACCCTAACCGGCGCCGGTTGCCGGGACGGGGCCCTTCGTGCAGAACTCGAAATCTTCGCTTGCGGCACTGACCATCGGCGCCATCGGTGTCGTCTATGGCGACATCGGCACCAGCGTCCTGTACGCCGTCAAGGAGGTATTCGGCGGCGGGCACGTGCCGTTCACGCCCCAGAACGTCTACGGCGTGCTGTCCATCTTCTTCTGGACGCTGACGGTGATCGTCTCGCTCAAGTACGTGGTGCTGGTGCTGCGGGCGGACAACAACGGCGAGGGCGGCCTGATCGCGATGCTGGCGCTGGCCTCGCAGGCCGTGAAGGACAAGCCCGAGCTGCGCAAGGTCCTGCTCGGCATCGGCATCTTCGGCACCTCCCTGTTCTACGGCGACGGCGTGATCACGCCGGCGATCTCGGTGCTGTCGGCCGTCGAAGGCCTGGAGGTGGTGTCGCACCAGTTCAGCGAATGGGTGATCCCCCTCACCTTGCTCATCCTGCTGTGCCTGTTCTTCGTGCAGAAGCGGGGCACGGCCGGCATCGGCCGCTTCTTCGGGCCGATCACGCTGATCTGGTTCGCGGCGATCGCGGTGCTCGGCGTGGGCCACATCGTGCACCACCCCGAGATCCTGAAGGCGATCAACCCCTTCTACGCACTGCAGTTCATGTGGCAGCAGCCGGGCACAACCTTCATCATCCTGGGCGCGGTCGTCCTGTGCGTCACCGGCGCGGAGGCGCTGTACGCCGACCTGGGCCACTTCGGCAAGAAACCGATCCGCCTGGCATGGTTCAGCGTGGTGATGCCGGCGCTGACGCTGAACTACTTCGGCCAGGGCGCCCTGCTGCTGGCGAAGCCGGAGGCGGTGAAGAACCCCTTCTACATGATGGCCCCGGACTGGGCACTGCTGCCGCTGGTGGTGCTGGCGACGATGGCGACGGTGATCGCCTCGCAGGCGCTCATCACGGGTGCATTCAGCGTCACCAAGCAGGTGGTGCAGCTGGGCTACCTGCCGCGCCTGAACGTGCAGCACACGAGCGTGCAGGACACCGGCCAGATCTACGTGCCGGCGGTGAACTGGGGACTGTTCGTCGCCATCGTGGTCGCGGTGGTCATGTTCCGCTCCTCCAGCAACCTGGCCGCCGCCTACGGGATCGCGGTCACGCTGGACATGCTGATCACCACGACGCTCACCTTCTTCGTCATCCGCTACGGCTGGAAATACCCGCTGTGGCTGTGCGTGCTGGCCACCGGCTCCTTCTTCCTCATCGACCTGGCCTTCTTCACCTCCAACCTGCTCAAGCTCGTGCAGGGCGGCTGGTTCCCGCTGCTGATCGGCGGCTGCATCTTCACGCTGATGATGACCTGGAAGAAGGGGCGCAACATCCTGGCGGAGAAGATGAAGAGCGAGTCCTTCGACCTGCGCACCTTCCTGGAGTCGGTGTTCGTCAGCCCGCCCACGCGCGTGCAGGGCACGGCGGTGTTCCTGACGCCGGAGCCGGGCACCGTGCCCAATGCGATGCTGCACAACCTCAAGCACAACAAGGTGCTCCACGAGCACAACCTGTTCGTCACGCTGCGCAACCACGAGGTGCCGTGGATCGGCCTGGACAAGCGGGTGGACATCGAGCCGCTCGGCCACGACTGCTGGCAGGTCACGCTGCACTACGGCTTCAAGAACGACATCGACATCCCGCGCGCGCTGGAGCAGGTGCGCGGGCATGGCTGCGACCTCGAGCCGATGACCACCAGCTACTTCCTCTCGCGCGACGTCGTGGTGCCCACCATCGGCCACGCCATGGCGCCCTGGCGGGAGAAGCTGTTCGCGCAGATGCACCACAACGCCAGCGCCGCCGCCGACTTCCTCAACCTGCCCAGCAACTCCGTGGTGGAGCTGGGCAGCAAGGTGGAGATCTAGGCGGTCGGCGCAGCGCGCAGGCGCGCCGGCCCTGACGCCGCCATGTCCAACAGCACGCCCGCGGAATTCGACGTGCTCGTGGTCGGCGCCGGGCTGTCCGGCATCGCCGCGGCCCACTACCTGCAGCGGGAGTGCCCCGGCCGCAGCTTCGTGATCCTGGAAGGCCGGGACGCGATCGGCGGCACCTGGGACCTGTTCCGCTATCCCGGCATCCGCTCGGACTCCGACATGTTCACGCTGGGATTCAGCTTCCGCCCCTGGACCAGCGACGCGACGATCGCGCGCGGCGAGCTCATTCGCGAGTACGTGCGCGACACCGCGCGCGAGGAAGGCATCCTGCCGCGCATCCGCTTCGGCCACCGGGTCAACGCCGCCCACTGGGACGGCGCGCGCGCACGCTGGGACGTGGAGGCGACGGTGGCGGGCCAGCCCGTGCGCTTCACCTGCCGCTTCCTGTACTTCTGCAGCGGCTACTACGCCTACGAGCAGGGCTACGAGCCGCAGTGGCCGGGCCGCGAGGCTTTCCGCGGGCGCGTCGTCCATCCGCAGCACTGGCCCGGCGACCTGGACTGCACCGGCAAGCGGGTGGTGGTGATCGGCAGCGGCGCCACGGCGATCACGCTGGTGCCGGCCCTGGCGGCAGGCGGCGCGCGCGTCACCATGCTGCAGCGCTCGCCCAGCTACATCTTCGCCGCCCCGGGGAACGACGCGCTGGCGGCGCGCCTGCGCAAGGTGTTCTCGACCGAGCGCGCCTACCGCATGATCCGCTGGAAGAACGTGGCCATGGGGATGGCCTTCTACGGCTTTTGTCGCAAGTACCCGCGGCAGGCCAAGAAGTTCCTGGTGGGCCACATGCGCGAGCAGGTGAACGGCGCCACCGACGCCACCAAGCACTTCACGCCCGCCTACAACCCGTGGGACCAGCGTCTGTGTCTGGTGCCGGATGGAGACTTGTTCAAGTCGCTGCAAAGTGGCGCTGCGTCGGTCGTGACC
>DASWUI010000173.1:0-2010 GCA_036401715.1 Ramlibacter sp.
ACGGCGCCCGCACGGTCCTGCGAAGCGTCACGCTCAGCGTGGCGGGGCAGGGCTGCACCGTGCTGCTGGGCCCCAGCGGGACGGGGAAGTCCACCCTGCTGCGGACCCTGGCGGGCTTCAACCGCGCGCTGCCCCAGTTGCGCACCTGGGGCAGCGCCATGCATGCCGGCAGCGACTGCGCTGCCGGGAACCAGCCGGCGCTGGTAATGCAGAACTCCCGGCTGCTGGTCGCCAACGTGCTCGAGAACCTGATGTGCATGCTTCCCGAGCGTGCGAGCCTCACGCGTGCCATGCAGGTTGAAGCGGTGCGCCCGCTGCTGGCCGCCTGCGGGCAGGAGTCGCTGCTCCAGATGCTGCACCAGCAGGTGGTGGAGCTGCCGCTCGGCACGCAACGGATCGTCGCCATCCTGCGGGAAGCGATCGCCGCGCCGCGCCTGCTGATGATCGACGAGCCGACGTCCGGGCTCTCCGACGCGGAAGCGCGCCAGGTGCTCGAGGTCATCGATGCAGTCTCCGCACGCACCGCCGTCCTGGTGGTGCTGCGCAACCTGCTGCAAGCGCGGCAGGTCGCCCGCCACGTCGTCCTGCTTTCCGGCGGGGTGGTGCAGGAGGCCCAGCCGGCACCCCGCTTCTTCAGCGCACCCGCAAGCGAGAGCGGCCGGCTGCTGCTCGGCAGCGGGTCCTGCCCCGAGCCGGGCGCGGGACAGGAGTCAGGCGATGGCGACGCGGCGGCAGCCGCGAGCGCGCCCCAACGCACTCCCCCTTGGGCTGCGCCGCGTTTCGTGAATGCGCCAAGCGCCGCACGGGGGCCGCGCGGCTTCGTCTGGCTGCTGCCGGGCCAGCTCGCCGGCACCCCGTGGCCGGGCATCGTGCACGCCGCCGCCTACGACCTGGAGGCCCTGCGTGCGGTCGGCGTCACCGACCTCGTGTCGCTGACCGAGGAGCCGTTCGACCCCGCGCTCGCCGCGCGCTTCGGCCTGTCCTGCATCGCCTCGCCCATGCCCGACATGCATCCGCCGACCACGCCGCAGGCCATCACGCTGTGCCGCAGCGTGGAGGGCCTGCTTGCGCGGGGCCGGGTCGTGGCCGTCCATTGCCATGCCGGGCTGGGGCGCACCGGCACGGTGCTCGCCGCGTACTGGCTCTGGCTGGGCCGGGGCCGGCTTTCCGCCGTGCGCGCACTGGAAGACGTGCGCCGGCTGGAGCCCGGCTGGGTGCAATCGGAAGCGCAGTTGCGCTTCCTTCAAGAGTTCGCGCTGGTCGTCGCCGACACCCCGGGCCTGTCCCGGACACCCCACGACCCGGAGGCCGTGTTCGACGTGGCGGCCCCGCTTTCCCCGTGACTTCCGAATCAACTCAATCGAACCGAAGGACCAAGAGAAATGAGCAATCTGGACAACATGCTGCAGAAGGCCGTGACCGCCATTCCCGACTGCATCGCAGCGGGCTACGTGGACCTGGCATCCGGGATGCTGCTGGGCATGAAGTCGGTGGATTCGCACCCCCGTGAAGTCATCGAGCTGCTCGCCGCGGCCACGTCGGACCTGTTCCAGGGGCCGAGCGTGCAGGCGATCGAGAAGCTGTTCCGAAGCGCCCGCGGTGTTCCCGAGAACGGGCAGCACTACTTCCAGGAGATCATCGTCAACAGCGACAACCTGATCCACGTGTTCCTGCGCGGCAAGCGCCAACAACAGGTGGCGACCTTCGTGTGCCGCAAGGGCGCCAACCTCGGCATGGTGCTCACCAAGGCCCGCATGGTGATGCCGGACGTGGAGGCGTCGCTCTGACGCGCCCCCGATGAGCAACGAGCAATGGGGTACCAAGGCCCGCGGGCTGCTGCGCGGCCTGCAGGCAGCGTCGGATTGCGTCCGCTCCTGCGCCATCGTGTCCTACGATGGCCTGATCCGGGCGAGCGTGCTGGCGCCGGGTGTGGACGCCGACCGGTTCGGCGCGATGTGTGCCTCGCTGCTCGCGCTCTCGGTGCGTGCCGCGAAGGAAGTGGAGCGCGGC
>DASWUI010000174.1:0-6574 GCA_036401715.1 Ramlibacter sp.
CGGCATGACATAGTCCATGTACGAGCCGGTCACCAACTGGCCCTCCCTGTCGTAGACCGTGCCCTCGAAAAGCGCCTGGCCGACGCCCTGCGCGATGCCGCCATGCACCTGGCCTTCGACGATCATCGGATTGATCACCACGCCGAAGTCGTCGACCGCGGTCCAGCCGACGATCTCGGTGTCGCCGGTCTCGGGATCGATCTCGACCTCGCAGATGTGCGTGCCCGCCGGGAAGGTGAAGTTGGTGGGGTCGTAGAACGCGGTCTCGTTCAGGCCCGGCTCCAGCTTGTCCAGCGGGTAGTTGTGCGGCACGTAGGCCGTCAGCGCCACCTGGCCGAAGGTCACCTTCTTGTCGGTGCCCTTGACCTGGAACTCGCCGTTGGCGAACTCCACGTCACCCTCGCCCGCTTCCATCAGGTGCGCCGCGATCTTCTTGGCCTTGGTCTCGATCTTGTCCAGCGCGCGCATGATGGCCGCGCCGCCGACGCTGATCGAGCGCGAGCCGTAGGTGCCCATGCCGAAGGGCACGCGGCCGGTGTCGCCGTGCACCACGTCCACGTTCTCCACCGGGATGCCCAGGCGGGCGGCCACGACCTGCGCGAAGGTGGTCTCGTGGCCCTGGCCGTGGCTGTGCGAGCCGGTGAACACGGTGACGCTGCCGGTCGGGTGCACGCGGATCTCGCCGCACTCGAACAGGCCCGCGCGGGCGCCGAGCGCGCCGGCGATGTTGGACGGCGCGATGCCGCAGGCCTCGATGTAGCTGCTGTAGCCGATGCCGCGCTTGAGGCCCCTGGCCTCGCTGGCCTTGCGGCGCTGCTCGAAGCCCTTGACGTCGGCCAGCGCGTTGGCCTTGAACATCGCCGCGAGGTAGTCGCCCGTGTCGTACTGCAGCGCCACCGGCGTCTGGTAGGGGAAGGCGGTGACCATGTTGCGCTCGCGGATCTCGTCCTGCGCGAGGCCCATGTCCCAGGCGCAGCGCGTCACCAGGCGCTCCAGCAGGTAGGTCGCTTCCGGCCGGCCGGCCCCGCGGTAGGCATCCACCGGCGCGGTGTTGGTGAACCAGGCGTCCACCTCCACGTAGATCTGCGGCGTGGTGTACTGGCCCGCCAGCAGCGTGGCGTACAGGATGGTCGGCACCGCCGTCGAGAAGGTGGAGAGGTAGGCCCCCAGGTTCGCGTCGGTGTGCACGCGAAGCGCCAGGAACTTGCCCTGGCCGTCCATCGCCATCTCGGCATGCGTCACGTGGTCGCGGCCGTGCGCGTCGGACAGGAAGGACTCGCTGCGGTCGGCCGTCCACTTGATGGCGCAATTGAGCTGCTTCGCGGCCCAGGTCAGCGCCACGTCCTCCGCGTACAGGAAGATCTTGGAGCCGAAGCCGCCGCCCACGTCGGGCGCGATCACGCGCACCTTGTGTTCGGGCAGGCCCAGCACGAAGGCCGTCATCAGCAGGCGCTCGACGTGCGGGTTCTGGTTGGCGACGTAGAGCGTGTACTCGTCGTTGGCGCGGTTGTAGCTGCCGATGGCCGAGCGCGGCTCGATCGCGTTGGGGATCAGCCGGTTGTTGGTCAGGTCTATCTTGGTGACCTTGGCCGCCTTGGCGAACACCGCGTCCACCGCGGCCTTGTCGCCGATGGCCCACTTGTAGCAGCGGTTGTCGGGCGCGGCGTCGTGCAGCGGCGTCGCCTTGGCGGCGTCGCGCACGTCCACGACCGCCGGCAGCACGTCGTATTCCACTTGCACCGCTTCGGCGGCGTCGCGCGCCTGCGCCAGCGTGTCGGCCACCACCATGGCCACGTGGTCGCCGACGTAGCGCACCTTGCCCTGCGCCAGCACCGGGTGCGGCGGCTCCTTCATGGGCGTGCCGTCGGTGCTGGTGATCAGCCAGCCGCAGGGCAGGCCGTTGACCTTGCCGGCCATGTCCTGGCCGGTGAAGACCTTGGCCACGCCGGGCATCGCCTCGGCCCGGCTCGTGTCGATGCTCTTGATGTTCGCATGCGCATGCGGCGAACGCACGAACACGGCGTAGCGCTGGTTGCCCAGGTTGATGTCGTCGGTGTACTGGCCGCTGCCGGTGAGGAAGCGGTAGTCCTCCTTGCGGCGCACGGCCTCGCCGATGTGCGGCAGCTTCGCGAAGTTGTCGGATGCACCCATGGCGTTCTCCTCAGGGCTTGCCGGCCAGCGCAGCCTGTCCCTGCTGCACGGCCTTCACGATGTTCTGGTAACCCGTGCAGCGGCACAGGTTGCCTTCGAGCTGCTCGCGGATCTCGGTCTCGCTGGCCTTGGGATGGCGCTGGCACAGGTCCAGCGCGCTCATCACCATGCCGGGCGTGCAGAAGCCGCACTGCAGGCCGTGGCACTCCTTGAAGGCCGCCTGCATCGGGTGCATGGTGCCGTCGGCCTTGGCCAGGCCTTCGATGGTGGTGATCTCCGCGCCCGGATGCTGCGCCGCCAGCGTGTTGCAGGACTTGATGGCGCGCCCGTTCACGAGCACGGTGCAGGCGCCGCACTGCGCGGTGTCGCAGCCGACGTGGGTGCCGGTGAGCTTCAGGTGCTCCCGGATCGCGGTGACGAGGAGGGTGTTCGGGGCGACGTCGACGCTTGCCGCCTTGCCGTTGACCTTGAGTGATACCAGCATGTCGTGTGTCTCCTGTGGACTCCGGGAGGGGCATTGTTGAAGTCGCTCCCGGGTCGCTTCCTAGGGCGTTACCCTAGTTTCACGGCGGGGTGGCGGGAAATTCTCAAAATGGAACAATGCGGCCTCCGCACCCCAAGGAGCGCACGCATGACCGTCCCTGCCGCCCACGACGGCGAAGCCCGGCTGAGGCAGATCGCACGCGCGCGCCAGGCCGTGATGGAGGAAGGCCGCTCGTTCACGGACGTGCTCATCGGTGGCTGGTACGAGCAGGCCTGGATCGAGCGTTCCTGGCGCCGTTGCCTCACCAGCGGCCTGCGCCCGCAGGACCGCGTGGCCTTCGACACCGTGTCGGCGCAGCAGATGCGCCGCACCGCGGAAGCCAACCGCGTGCTGGTCACTGCCGCGCGGCCGGTGCTGGAGCAGCTCGGCCGTGCGATCGCCAGCACGCGCTACTTCGCGATCCTCACCAACCAGGACGGCGTGGTGGTGGACGCCCACGGGCCGATCGCCCGGGACGACCCGCGCGCCACCCTGATCACGCGCACCGGCGTGGACCTGTCCGAGCGCAGCGTCGGCACCACGTCCATCGGCGCGGCGCTGGCCGAACTGCAGCCGGTGTGGCTGCACCGCGGCGAACACTTCTTCCAGGACACCAGCTGCTACAGCTGCGCGGGCGCCCCCCTGTTCGGCCCCGACGGCGCCTGCGTGGGCATGCTGGACCTGACCGGCATCGACGCGGCGGAACGCCCCGAGCTGAAGCACCTGGTCACGCAGTCGGCGCGCAGCATCGAGAACGCGCTGGCCCTGTCGCGCCCGCACCGGATCGTGCTGCGCCTGAACTGGCCGGGGCGGCTGCTGGGCGACGACGACGACGGCCTGCTGACGCTCGACGGCGAGGGCTGGGTCACCGGCAGCAACAGCTCCGCGCGCCAGATGCTGGCCGGGCTGGGGGCGGCCAGGGGCCAGCCGGTGCATTGCAGCGAGCTGTTCGCGCAGCCCTGGGAGCCGCTGTTCGACCTGGCGCGGCACGGCGAGCAGGTGCCGGTGGACCTGCCCCTGTGGTCCGGCCTGCAGCTGTCCTGCGTGGCGCAGCCCGCGGGCGAGGCGCGCGCCGGCGGCCAGTCGCGGCTGCCCCTGCGCGAAGTCGAGATCGCGCTGATCCGCAAGGCGGTGAGCGACGCGCGCGGCAACGTGATGGAAGCGGCGCGGGCGCTGGGCATCAGCCGCGCCACCGTGTACCGCAAGCTGTCGCAGAAGCCCACGCTCAAGGGCTGATCCCGCGGCCGCCGGGAACCGGCCTGCGGCCGCGGGCGGCGGCCTTCCTATACTCGCGGTCAGCCCCACCCGCCCGACCGTCGCCATGCTCCGCCGCGCTGCCCTCCTCCTGGCCACCCTGGTCGCCGCCGGCTGCGCGCGTGCCGGCGACGTGCAGGTGGCCGCCGCCTCCAACCTGGCCAACACCGTCCAGAAGATCGCCGCCGCCTTCGCGCGCGACACCGGCCACCGCGCCGTCGTCTCGCTCGGCTCCACGGGCAAGCTGCACACCCAGATCCGCAACGGCGCGCCCTTCGAGGTGCTGCTGGCGGCCGACGAGGAAACGCCCCGCCGGCTGGTGGCCGAAGGCCTGGCGCGCGAGGACACCCGCTTCACCTATGCGATCGGGCGGCTGGTGCTGTGGAGCGCCGCCGAGGGCGTGGTCGACACCCGCGGCGAGATCCTGCGCCAGCCGCCCAAGGGCAAGCTGGCGATCGCCGACCCGCGCGTGGCGCCCTATGGCGCCGCCGCCGTCGCCACGCTGCAGAAAATGGGCGTGCTGCAGGCCTGGCAGCCGCACCTGGTGCAGGGCGAAAGCATAGGCCAGGCCTACCAGTTCGTCGCCAGCGGCAACGCGCGCATCGGCTTCATCGCGCTGTCGCAGGTGGCGGAGCTGGGGCGGGTGGCGCGCGGCTCGGGCTGGGTGGTGCCGCCGCCGCTGTACCCGCCGCTGCTGCAGGACGCCGTGCTGCTGAACACCGGGGCCGCGAATCCCGCCGCGGTCGCCTTCCTCACCTACCTGCGCGGCAACGCGGCCCGCGCGATCCTGCGCAACGCCGGCTACACCTTCTGATCCTGCATGGCGTTCAGCTCCAGCGACCTGCAGGCGATCTGGCTCACGCTCCGGCTGGCGACGGCCACCACCCTGCTGCTGCTGCTGCTGTCCACGCCGCTGGCCTGGTGGCTGGCACGCACGCGCTCGCCCTGGCGCGGCCCGGTGGCGGCGGTGGTCGCGCTGCCGCTGGTGCTGCCGCCCACGGTGCTGGGCTTCTACCTGCTGGTCGCCTTCGGCCCCAACGGCTGGGGCGGGCAGCTCACGCAGGCGCTGGGCCTGGGGCTGCTGCCCTTCACCTTCGGCGGGCTGCTGCTCGGTTCCATCCTGTACTCGCTGCCCTTCGCGGTGCAGCCGCTGCAGAATGCCTTCGAGGCCGTGGGGCGGCGGCCCCTGGAAGCGGCGGCGACGCTGCGCGCCGGCCCGCTGGACACCTTCTTCCACGTCGTGCTGCCGCTGGCGCGCGGCGGCATCGTGCAGGCCGCGGTCCTGAGCTTCGCGCACACCGTGGGCGAATTCGGCGTGGTGCTGATGATCGGCGGCAACATCCCGGAGCAGACGCGCGTGGTGTCCACCCAGATCTACGGGCACGTCGAGGCGCTCGAATACACGCAGGCGCACTGGCTGTCGGCGGGCATGGTGCTGTTCTCCTTCCTGGTGCTGCTGGCGCTGGCCCGGCTGAACCGGCGCAGCACGCGGGTGCTGGGATGAGCGAAGACGCGATCGCCCTGCGCGTGCGGCTGCCGCGGCCGGACTTCGTGCTGGACGTGGACCTGGCGCTGCCGGCGCGCGGGATCACGGCCGTCCTGGGGCCTTCCGGCTCCGGCAAGACGACGCTGCTGCGCTGCGTGGCGGGACTGGAGCGGGCGGCGGAGGCGCGCGTGCGCATCGCGGGCGAAACCTGGCAGGACAGCGCGCAAGGCGTGTTCCTGCCCACCTGGCGGCGTCCCCTGGGCTACGTGTTCCAGGAGGCGAGCCTGTTCGACCACCTGGACGTGCACGGCAACCTGGAGTTCGCGCGCAGGCGCGCGCCCGGCGGCGGCAGCGCGGCGGGCCTGCAGGACCTGCTGGCGCTGCTGGGGATCACGCACCTGCTCGACCGCCGCCCGCACCAGCTCTCCGGCGGCGAGCGCCAGCGGGTGGCCATCGCCCGCGCGCTGGCCACGCAGCCGCGCATCCTGCTGCTGGACGAGCCGCTGGCGGCGGTGGACTACGCGCGCCGCCGCGAGATCCTGCCCTGGCTGGAGCGGCTGCACGACGAGCTGCGCATCCCCATGCTGTACGTCACGCATTCGGGCGACGAGGTCGCGCGGCTGGCGGACCACCTGCTGGTCCTGGACGAGGGCAAGGTGCGCGCGGCCGGCCCGCTGGCCGAGACCCTGGCGCGCATCGACCTGCCCGCGATCCCCGGGGAGGAAGCGGGTGCGCTGCTGCACGCGACGATCGCCGAGCGCGATGCGCGCTGGCAGCTCGCGCAGGTGCGCTTCGCGGGCGGCGCCCTGTGGGTCGCCGACGCCGGGCTTGCACCGGGCCACGCGGTGCGCGTGCGGGTGCTGGCGCGCGACGTGAGCCTGGCGCTGGTGCCGCCGGAGCGCAGCAGCATCCAGAACGTGCTGCCCTGCACGGTGCGCGCCATCGCGCCGGGGGCGCACGGCTCGCAGGCGATGGTGCAGCTGGCGTGCGGCGAGTCGCTGCTGCTGGCGCGGATCACGGCGCGGGCGGTGGAGGCGCTCGGGCTGGCGGAAGGCACGCCGGTGTGGGCGCAGGTGAAGTCGGCGGCGCTGGTGGTTTGAGCGGCCTGCGGCCGCTTCGCTCAACGCCTTGGGTCCCCGCCTGCGCGGGGATGACGGGCC
>DASWUI010000175.1:0-3553 GCA_036401715.1 Ramlibacter sp.
GCCCACGAACATGTGGTGCGCTTCCTCCGTCAGCATGAACTGGCAGGTGCGCGCCAGCGGGTCGAACGCGCTCTCGGCGAAGGACTTGAGCTGGAACTTGCCGTCGCGGTCGGTGAAGTAGGTGAACATGAAGAAGGACAGCCAGTTGTCCATGGGCTCGTTGAAGGTGCCCAGGATGCGCGGCTTGTCGGGGTCGCCGGAGTGGCGCTCCAGCAGCTCCTCCGCCTCCTCGCGGCCGTCGCGGCCGAAGTAGGCGTGCAGCAGGTAGACCATCGCCCACAGGTGGCGGCCCTCTTCCACGTTCACCTGGAACAGGTTGCGCAGGTCGTACAGCGAAGGCGCGGTGTGGCCCAGCAGCCGCTGCTGTTCGACCGACGCCGGCTCGGTATCGCCCTGCGTCACGATCAGCCGGCGGAAGGTGGAGCGAAACTCGCCGGGCACTTCCTGCCAGGCGTCCTGGCCCATGAAGTCGCCGAAGCCGATCTTGCGGCCTTCCTGCCGGTCGGCCAGGAAGATGCCCCAGCGGTAGTCGGGCATGGGCGTGTAGCCGTACTGCGCCCAGCCGGAAGCGTCGACGCCGACGGCGGTGCGCAGGTACACCTCCCTGGCGTTGAAGTCGCTCGGCCCCATCTCGTCCCACCAGCGCAGGAAGGCGGGCTGCCAGTGCTCCAGCGCGCGCTGCAGCTGGCGGTTGTCGGCCAGGCCGACGTTGTTGGGAATCTTGGCCTGCAGGTCGATCGTGCTCATGGGGTTCCTCGGGGTCCTTTGGTGGTTGCCATCCCGGGCTCGCCCCGGAATCCATGCGCCGCAACGGGCGCCGCGTGGATGGCGGGTCAAGCCCGCCATGACATGTCTCGTTCGCTCAGATGCGCTTCCAGTCGAATTTCGCCTTCTTCCCGGTGCCGAACAGCTTCAGCGCACCCTCCTCGCCCACGGCGTTGGGCCGGATGAAGATCCAGTTCTGCCAGGCGGAGAGCCGCCCGAACACGCGCGTTTCCATGGTCTCCCTGCCGGGGAAGCGCAGCGAGGCTTCCATGCCGGTCAGCGCATCGGGCGACAGGGAGGCGCGCTCTTCCAGCATCAGCCGGATCTCGTCGTCCCAGTCGATGTCGTCGGGGGTGAGCGTCACCAGGCCCAGCTCCAGCGCCTGGTCGGCGCGCAGCGCGCTGTCCTGCAGGCCCTGCAGCTGCGCGATGGCCTCGGCGTCCTCGCTGAAGCGCGTCTGCAGGCGCGTGAGGCCGTTGACTTCGGGATAGCGGCCGAAATTGGCGGCGTTCAGGCGCAGGGCGGGAGCCGCATCGGGCGCGTCCGGCAGGTCCAGCATGTAGATGCGGTCGCAGGCCAGCGCCAGTTCGTACAGCGTCCCGGCGAAAGCGGAGCCCTCGTCCACCAGCGCGATCAGCGAGCGGCTGGTCACGTCCAGTCGCGCCAGCGTGCGGCGCAGCGCGCCCATGGTCTCGCGCGCCAGCCAGTGGTCCTTGAGCTTCTCCAGGGCCGCATCGGCCTGCATCACCAGGCTCGCGTCGCCGCGGGTCCTGATCACCCAGGTCCCGATCTCCAGCTCGTTCGTGCGCAGGTTGAGGATGGCGTCGTCCAGTTCGCGCGCCAGCTTCAGCGGCCACCAGTTCACGCCGGCGGCGACGATGGCCTCGGGCGTGGCTTCGATGGGCGCGGCGGGGGCTTGCACCGTCAGGGTCGCGATCCGCGTGGCGCGGTCGACCTGCGCGTCCACCAGCTCGTAGTGGTAGCCCTGCTCGTCGATCGTGGACTGCAAGGGCTTGAGTTCGATTCCCTTCTCCGGACCGGTGCGCGTGGACTTGCCGCGCAGCGCCGCAACCTCGCTGTCCACCAGCGCGCCGAACTGCTGCGGCTTCGCGTAGGCGTCGATCAGCTTCCAGTCGCGGGCGCGGTCGGCCCGCACCCCTTCGCTGGTGGTGCAGAAGATGTCGGCCAGGTCGCGCCGCACCTTGCGCTTGTCGGTCACGCGGGTGAGGCCGCCGGTGCCGGGCAGCACGCCCAGCAGCGGCACTTCGGGCAGGCTCACGGTGGAGGAGCGGTCGTCCACCATCACGATACGGTCGCAGGCCAGCGCCAGCTCGTAGCCGCCGCCGGCGCAGGCGCCCGTCACCGCGGCGATGGCCTTCAGGCCCTCGTGGCGCGAGGAGTCTTCCAGGCCGTTGCGCGTCTCGTTGGTGAACTTGCAGAAGTTCACCTTCCAGGCGTGGGTGGACAGGCCCAGCATGTAGATGTTGGCGCCCGAGCACCAGATGCGCTCCTTGCCGCTTTCGAACACCACCACCTTGACGGCCGGATGCTCGAACCGGATCCGGTTGATGGCGTCGTGCAGCTCGATGTCCACGCCAAGGTCGTAGCTGTTGAGCTTGAGCTTGTAGCCCGGCTTGATGCCGCCGTCCTCGTCGATGTCCAGCTTCAGGCGGGCGACTTCGCCCTCGACGCTGAGGGTCCAGTGGCGGTAGCGGGAGGGGTGAGTCGCGAAGCTCACGAGCTCGCGCTCCTCGCCCGCCAGCACCTGCTTGAACAGCAGGGGTTCGGTCATGGCATTCATCGGGTCTCCAGGGTGGTCGGCTGCGGGGCGGGCACGGCCCGCTCCAGGTCTTTGAGGGATTGGCGCACGGTGCGCGCGGCGGTGTCGATCACCGCGTCCGCGCGCGCGTACAGGGCTTCGCGGCTGGCCAGGATGCGGCGGATGTCCTCCAGTGCCTCGGCCATCCCGTTCTCGCCATGGGCGGCGGTGAAGGGCCGCATGTCGCCCTGGGCGACGACGCGGCTCATGTGCTCTTCCGGGCTGGCCTTGACCCACACGCAATAAAAGTGGCTTTGCAGCAGGTCGAAGGTCTCGCGCTCGCTGACGATGCTGCCGCCGGTGGTCATGACCACGCCGTCCGCGTGTTCCTCGGCGATCCGAAGCAGCGCGCGGCGCTCGTAGCGGCGGTATCCCGCCTGCCCGTGCAGCAGCAGGATCTCGTTCATGCTGGTGCCGGCCTCGCGCTCGATCTCGCGGTCCAGCTCGATGAAGGGCACGCCGCGCGCGGCGGCCAGTTGTGCCCCCAGCGTCGTCTTGCCGGCGCCGCGCAGGCCCACGAGCGCGATGCGCTGCTCGCGCCCTTGCGCGTCGGCCAGGCCGAAGGTGCTGGCCAGCAGGGAATACGCCAGGTCGAGCTGCGTATCCTCGAGCCGGCTCAGGAGGCCGTACACGCGGCCGAGTGCCGGGCGCGGGGCGTCCTGCAGCAGGTCGAGGATGGTGATGTTCAGCGCGCGGGCGGCCGCTTCCAGCGAATTGATGGAGACGTTGCCCTTGCCGCTTTCCACGTCAGCAAGGAAGCGCTCGGACAGGCCCGAGTCCGTCGCCAGCTGCTTGCGCGTCATGCCCCGGCGCGCGCGCCAGGCACGCACCCGGGCCCCCAGCTCGGCGAGGGTGGCACGGTGGTCGGTGTCGGTCATGAGCTGCATGGAGTCCCGGTTTTCTGCACAAACCTTGCGTTGGATCAAGATTGCAGTATACTTCCGACCATCAGCATGTCAAGCAGTTTAC
>DASWUI010000176.1:0-4045 GCA_036401715.1 Ramlibacter sp.
CGGCGCACGCGCCAGGCGCAGCCCAGCGCCAGCAGCCCCAGCACCGCGGCCGCGGCGTACAGCGCGCGGAAACCCCAGCGGTCGGCCACCACGCCGCCGGCCAGCACGCCCAGCACCCCGCCGAAGCCATAGCCGGTCACGGTGAACAGCGCCTGGCCGCGCCCGCGCAGCCGCCCCGGAAAATGCCTGCTGACCAGCGCGACGCAGGCCGTGTGATGGGTCGCGAAGCTCAGTGCGTGCAGCACCTGCGCCAGGTACAGGGCGGCGAGCCAGCCGGCCAGCCCGGCCGTCATGGCCATGCGGACCACGGTGGCCAGTGCGCACACCACCAGCCACTTCTCCATCGGGAAGCGTCCGATCAGCCGGCCCTGGAGATAGAACCAGCCGATCTCCACCACCACGGACACCGCCCAGAGCGCGCCGATCGTCGCCTTGCTGTAGCCCAGGCTGTCCAGGTACAGCGAGAAGAAGCCGTAGATCGCGAAGTGCGCCGTCACGTGGAAGAACAGCGAGGCGAAGAACCAGCGCACCGCCGGCCGGCGCAGCACCGGCGCCACCGGCTCGCGCGCGGCATGTTCATGGTGCGCCGCTTCCTTCACGTTGGGCAGCCACAGCGTGCACAGGAGCACGCCGGCCAGCGTCACCGCCGTCCAGCCCGGGAAGCTGCCCATGCCGTAGCGCTCGAACCAGGCGCCGGCGGCGAACACGGTGAGCATGAAGCCGGCCGAGCCCCACAGCCGCACGCGCCCGTAGCGGCCCCAGTCGCCGGCGACCAGGTGCGCCATCGCCGCCTCGGTGAGCGACATCATGGAGCTGGTGTGCGTGAACAGCAGCAGCAGCACGAGGCCGATCCACCATGCATCGCCCGGCAGCCAGAGGCCGGCCGATGCGGCCAGCGCCACCAGCGCGCTGAAGCGCAGCAGCTTCACGCGCTCGCCCGTGTGGTCGCTCAGGGCACCCCAGGCATAAGGCGCGAACACGCGCGTGAACGACTGCACCGAGGCCAGCAGGCTGATCACCGTGATCGGCAGCCCCAGCGACTTGAGCCACAGCGGCAGGTAGGGATTGAAGAAGCCGATGTGGGCGAAGTAGGTCGCCGACAGGGCCGCGAAGGGCACCAGCTGGCGCGGCCCCGCCACCTCCGGGGGACGCGTCATTCAGAGGAAGGAGGATGCGATGGGCGCCAGCGGCGCCTCGACGTCTCCGCACTGCGCGCGGTGGCGCAGGGCGAGGTCCATCACCACCAGCGCCAGCATCGCCTCGGCGATCGGCGTCGCGCGGATGCCGACGCAGGGGTCGTGCCGGCCCTTGGTGATCACCTGCGTCGCCTGGCCGGTGACGTCGATGCTGTCGCGCGGCGTGATGATGGAGCTGGTGGGCTTGACCGCGATGGAGACTTCCAGGTCCTGTCCGGTGCTGATGCCCCCGAGCACGCCGCCGGCGTTGTTGCTGGCGAAGCCCGCGGGCGTGAGCGAGTCGCCGTGCACCGAGCCGCGCTGCGCCACGCTGGCGAAGCCGGCGCCGATCTCCACGCCCTTGACCGCGTTGATGCCCATCATCGCGTAGGCGATCTCGGCATCGAGCTTGTCGAACAGCGGCTGCCCGAGGCCCACGGGCATGCCCGTGGCGGTGACGCGGATGCGCGCGCCGCAGGAGTCGCCGGCCTTGCGCAGGGCGTCCATGTAGTCCTCCAGCGCCGACACGTCCGCCACCGGCGCGAAGAACGGGTTGTTGGGAACGTGGTCCCAGCTCTCGAAGGGAATGGCGATGTCGCCGATCTGCTGCATGCAGCCGCGGAACGCCGTGCCGTGCTTTTCCTTCAGCCACTTCCTGGCCACCGCGCCGGCCGCCACCATGGGCGCGGTCAGGCGGGCCGAGGAGCGGCCGCCCCCGCGCGGGTCGCGCAGGCCGTACTTCTGGAAGTAGGTGTAGTCGGCGTGGCCGGGCCGGAACTTCTGCCCGATCTCGGAGTAGTCCTTGCTGCGCTGGTCCGTGTTGCGGATCAACAGGCAGATCGGGGTGCCGGTGGTCTTGCCCTCGTACACGCCCGAGAGGATCTCCACCTTGTCTTCTTCCTGGCGCTGCGTGACGTGGCGGCTGGTGCCCGGGCGGCGGCGGTCCAGGTCGGGCTGGATGTCCGCTTCCGACAGCTCCATCCCGGGCGGGCAGCCGTCGATCACGCAGCCGATCGCGGGCCCGTGCGATTCGCCGAAGTTGGTGACCGCAAACAAGGTGCCGAAAGTGTTGCCGCTCATGGGTGCCGATTATCCCATTCGTCCCCTTGCGCCTTGCCGCTCCACCACCCGCCCCGCAGAGTGGCCGCCACGGAGGGAACCATGACACCAAGCATCCTGCGGGCGCTGGGCGCCGCGCTGCTGCTCGCCGCCGGCGCCGCTTTCGGCCAGTCCGCGGCGCACGACGCCGAACAGAAGGCGGCTTTCGAAGCCGCCGACAAGGCCAAGATCGTCGGCCCGGCCACCGTCGCCCTGCGCGACCAGGCCAGCCTGAAGCTGCCCGAAGGCTACCTGTACATCCCGACGCCGGCCGCCACGCAGGTGATGCAGGCCATGGGCAACCGCAGCGACCCGCGCCTGGTCGGCGTGGTCTTCCCGGCGGCCAACGATCCCTGGTTCGTGGCCATCAAGTTCGTCCAGGAAGGCTACGTCAAGGACGACGACGCCAGGGACTGGAAGCCGGACGACCTGCTGGACAGCCTGCGCGAGGGCACCGAAGCGGCCAACGCGGAACGCACGAAGCGCGGCTTCCCGGCGATCGACGTGGTCGGCTGGGCCGAGCCGCCCCGCTACGACAGCGCCACGCACCGGCTGGTCTGGTCGGCCTCGTCGCGCGAGCGCGGCCAGGGCGCCAGCGCGGACCAGGGCGTCAACTACAACACCTACGCGCTGGGCCGCGAGGGCTACATCAGCCTGAACCTGATCACCGACCTGGACAAGCTGGCGACCTACCGGCCCAACGCCCTGCAGCTGCTGGGCGCGCTGGAATACAACGAAGGCAAGCGCTACGCGGACTTCAACGGCTCCACCGACAAGGTGGCGGCCTATGGGCTGGCGACGCTGGTGGCCGGGGCGGCGGCCAAGAAGCTGGGCTTCTTCGCGCTGCTGCTGGCCTTTGCCGCCAAGTTCGCCAAGGTGCTGGTCGTGGCGGGCGGCGCGCTGGTGTGGGGCCTGCTGAAGTTCTTCGGCCGCAGGAAGCCGCAGCCGGAGCCGGTGGAGCCGCGCGAGCCGGTGCTGAACGACGGCCACACGCGCCCGGGCGCGGCCTGAGCGGGACGGACCGGGAAGGCCGATCCGCAGCCATCGGCCGAAGCGGGCGCGCGGGAGCGCCGGGCCGGGCCGTGAGTCGATTGCGACGACCAATCGACTCACGATCTGAGTCGATTAACTGACTTATTCGACTCATTTGGCGATTAACCGCTACAATCGACTCACTGGTTGGGCTGCGATCGCATGGAATCCCTTCAATACATCTGGCAGCTGCGCGAGTGGCCCAGGCTCTTCTTCGACGGGGATCATCTCGCCGAGGAGCTTGCGCTGGCCCGCAGGGCACAGGGCCTGGTGGAGGGCAAGCTGGCCGCGCTTGGATTCCAGGAGCGGCAGGACCTGGTCGCCGAAGCGTGGGCGCAGGAAGCCCTGGCGACGGCCGCCATCGAGGGTGAGAAGCTGGACTTGCTGGCCGTGCGTTCCTCCATCGCGCAGCGCCTGGGGGCCTCGCCGTTCAGGGGCCCGGCGGCACCCCGCCACGTCGACGGCCTCCTGGGCATCATGGACGACGCCGTCGTGAAGGCCGGGGAGCCCCTCACCCACGAACGGCTGCAGGCCTGGCAAGCCGCCCTCTTTCCCACCGGGTTCTCCGGCATGCGCCCCGTCAGGACCGGTGCCTATCGCACGGAGGCCATGCAGATCGTGAGCGGCCCCACGGGCCAGGAGACGGTGCACTACGAGGCGCCGGCCGCCAGCGAGGTGCCTGCGCAGATGCAGAAGTTTCTCGACTGGTTCAACGCCAGCCGCGAGGACAGCCTGCTGAA
>DASWUI010000177.1:0-3761 GCA_036401715.1 Ramlibacter sp.
GGCCAGCGTCCCCGTCAATTTGCCTATCATTGCGATCCCTCTGACGGGATTATCAGCTTGATTCTCCGACACGCCTTCACGCCCCTGAACAACACCCGCCTGATGCACCTGTGCGGCCCGATGGACGAACACCTGCGCACCATCGAGACGGCGCTGCAGGTCCGCATCTCGCACCGCCAGGAACATTTCCGCGTGGAGGGCCCCAAGGCCAGGGCCGAACGGGCGCTCGAAGCGTTGCAGGCCCTCTACGAGATCGCCGGCCGCACCATCTCCAAGGAGAAGGTGCAGCTGATGGTCGCCGGCGACGTGGCGATGGAGGAGGACGAGGACGGCGCGCTGGTCCTGCACACCCGCCGCACCGACCTGAAGGCGCGCACGCCCAACCAGAGCGTGTACCTGGACAACATCGCCAGCCACGACATCACCTTCGGCATCGGCCCCGCCGGCACCGGCAAGACCTACCTGGCGGTCGCCTGCGCCGTGGATGCCCTGGAGCGCAGCGCCGTGCAGCGCATCGTGCTCACGCGGCCGGCGGTCGAAGCCGGCGAAAAGCTGGGGTTCCTGCCCGGCGACCTGACGCAGAAGGTGGACCCCTACCTGCGGCCCCTCTACGACGCCCTCTACGACCTGATGGGGTTCGAGCGGGTGACCAAGGCCTTCGAGCGCAATGCGCTGGAGATCGCGCCGCTGGCCTTCATGCGCGGGCGCACGCTGAACAACGCCTTCGTGATCCTGGACGAGGCGCAGAACACCACGCCGGAACAGATGAAGATGTTCCTCACCCGCATCGGCTTCGGCAGCAAGTGCGTGGTGACCGGCGACGTGAGCCAGATCGACCTGCCCAAGGGCTCGCTGTCGGGGCTGATCGAGGCCGAGCACGTGCTCAAGCGGGTCAAGGGCATCGCGCACACCCGGTTCACCAGCGCCGACGTGGTGCGCCACCCGCTGGTGGCGCGCATCGTCGACGCCTACGACGCCGCCCGCAAGACCAGCAAATGACGCCGGCGCTGGAACTGTCGCTGCAGTTCGGCACCTTCCCCGGCGCCGCGGCGCACCGCCGGATGCTGACCCCCGCGCGCGTGCGCAAGTGGGTGGCCGCGGCGCTCGACCGCCCGGCCGAGATCGCGGTGCGCATCGTCGGCGCCGAGGAGGGGCAGTCGCTGAACCGGCAGTACCGCGGGAAGGACTACGCCACCAACGTCCTCACCTTCGACTACGCGCGCGAGCCGGTGGTGTCCGCCGACCTGGTGCTGTGCGCGCCGGTGGTGGAGCGGGAGGCGAAGGAACAGGGCAAGACGCTGGAGGCGCACTACGCGCACCTGCTGGTGCACGGGACCCTGCACGCGCAGGGGTACGACCACGAGAGCTCGGAGCGGGATGCGGCGGAGATGGAGGCGCTGGAGGTGCTGCTGCTCGGGGTCTTGGGGTATCCCAACCCGTACTAGGCAGCTCGCCGCGGTTCGGCGCTGCGCGCGCTCACCACGACCTACGGCTACCCGCATGCCATGTCATTGCGGGCTTGACCCGCAATCCACGTCAGCGCACCGTGACCGGAATCGTCACCGGCCCGTCGTTCACCAGGTGCACCTGCATGTCCGCCGCGAACTCCCCGGTCTGCACCACCGGATGCGCCGCGCGCGCCTTCTCCACGAAATACGCGTAGAGCCTTCGCCCCTCCTCCGGCGCCGCGGCATTCGTGAAGCTGGGCCGGTTGCCGCCGCTGGTGTCCGCCGCCAGCGTGAACTGGCTGACCACCAGCAGCCCGCCGCCCACGTCCTGCACGCTGCGGTTCATCTTGCCCGCGTCGTCGCTGAAGATGCGCAGCTTCAGCAGCTTGGCCAGCATCCTGTCCGCCTGCGCCTCGCCGTCGCCGCGTTCGGCGCACAGCAGCACCAGCAGGCCCTGCCCGATCGCGCCGACGGTCCGGCCGTCCACCACGACTTTCGCCTCGCGCACGCGCTGCACCACCGCCAGCATCAGATCAGGTCCTTCTCGTCGTCGAAATGGGCTTCCACGTCGCTGGGCAGCAGCTGGATGGTGGCGCGCAGGCCCGGCACGGCGCTCATGAGCGCCTGTTCCACCGTGGTCCGCAGCGCCGCGGCACGGCCCAGCGTCCAGTTCGCCGGCATGTGCATGTGCAGGTCGACGAAGCGGCGGCTGCCGGAGCGGCGGGTGGAGACGTGGTCGAAGCGGATGGTGGGATGCCGGAACTGCTCCAGCGTGCGGTCGATCTCCGCCAGCACCTCCGGCTCGAGCGCGCGGTCCATCAGGCCCTGGCTGGACTTCCACATCAGGTGCGCCCCTTCGCGCAGGATGTTGGCGGCGACCGCGATCGCCACCACCGGGTCGAGCCACAGCCACCCGGTGGCCGCCGCCAGCCCCACGCCGACGATCACGCCCGCGGAAGTCCAGACGTCCGTGATCAGGTGGCGGGCATCGCCTTCCAGCGCCATGGAGCGGTGGGTGCGCGAGGACTGCAGCATGGTCCAGGCCAGCGCGCCGTTGATCGCGGAGCTCACCACGGACAGCGCCAGGCCGATGCCCAGCTGCTGCAGCGGCTGCGGCTCCATCAGCCGCAGCACGGCCGCCCACAGGATGCCGGCGGCCGCCACGAAGATCAGCAGCCCTTCGAAGCCGGCGGAGAAGTACTCCGCCTTGTGGTGGCCGTAGGGGTGGTCGTCGTCGGCCGGGCGCATCGCGATGCGCACCATCCGCCGGGCGAAGGCCGCGCCCGCCAGGTTGACGATCGACTCCATGGCATCGGACAGCAGGCCGACGGAGCCGGTCAGCCACCACGCCAGCGTCTTCAGGACGATGGTCACGGCCGCCACGGCCACCGACCACCGCAGCAGCACCTCGGGCGGGATGCGTTGCGCGGAAAGGGCAAGGGACATGCACCCGATTGTGCGGCAGCGCTGCGTGCAAGAATCCGCGCATGTCCGCCCCCGGCCGTTACCGCGCGCCCCTCGCGCTCTGGCTCGCGCTCACCGTGCTGGGCTGCGTGGCGCTGGCGCGGGCCGAACTGCAGCGCTTGCAGGACGCCTTCGAGACCGACGCGCGCATCGCGCACCGGCTCCTGAGCCAGCGCGTCGTGCAGCACGACGCGGTGCTCGCCACGCTCGCCCTGCTGCAGCCGGGCGCCGGCACGGACGCGGCGGAGCAGCGCCTGCCGGCGCTCTATCCGCAGATCCTCTCCGTGCAGCGGCGCGATGCCGATGCCTCCTGGGCCGATCCCGCGCTGGCCGCGGCGGAGGCGCAGTCGCGCAGCGCGCGGCGCGCCGCGCTGGCGGACGTCGATTTCGCCGGCGGCCGCTACCGCCTCGTGCTCGCGGGCGAGCCCGCCAGCTTCGCCGCGCAGTTCGACCTGCGCCAGGTCGTGCCCTGGAACGAGTGGCAGATGGCTCCGCAGGCCAGCCCGGTGCGGCTCGCCCTGGAGCACGCGGGGCAGCGCTACCTGGTGCAGCCCGGGCACGGCAGCGGCCCCTGGTCCTTCGGCTTCCGCAAGCACCTCGCCTCCGACAGCCAGCCCTTCGACGTGGTCGCGCAGCGCACGGTCGGCTGGGCCGAACTGCCCTGGAGCTGGATGCTGGGCTGGGCGACCCTGGTGGCGCTGGCGGTCGCCGGCTGGCAGTGGCTGCGCCGGCAGCGCGCCGAACGCCAGCGGGCGGAGGAACTGCTGCGCCTGGGCCAGGTCGCGCGCCTGAACACGCTGGGCGAACTCGCCGCCGGCATGGCGCACGAACTGAACCAGCCGCTGGCCG
>DASWUI010000178.1:0-1859 GCA_036401715.1 Ramlibacter sp.
GGGAAGCCTTGGGTTCCCGCCTGCGCGGGGATGACGCCATGAAGACCACCGCCCTCCTGTTCGACATGGACGGCACCATGGTGGACTCCATGCCCGCCCACGCGCGCAGCTGGGAGGTCTTCACCCGGCGCCACGGCATCCGCATGTCCGTCGAGGAGGTCCTGAAGAGGACCACCGGCCGCACCGGCGTGGAATGCATCCGCGTCCTGCTGGGCGAGGACGTGCCGGAGGACCGCGCCGTGGCCCTGATCAACGAGAAGGAAGCGCTGTACCGCGATTTCTTCGCGCGGGAGTTCCGCGAGGTCGCCGGCTTCCGCGAGTTCGCGCGCCTGGTCACCGACCGCGGCCTCAAGCTGGCGGTGGCGACCGCGGGCGACCGGAACAACATCGCCTTCGCGCTGGAGCGCCTGAAGCTCGCCCGCAAGCCCGACGCCATCGTCGGCGGCGACGAAGGGATCGCCGGCAAGCCGCAGCCGGACCTGTTCCTGGAAGCGGCGCGGCGCGTGCAGGTTCCGCCCGCCGAATGCATCGTCTTCGAGGACGCCCCCTTCGGCATCGAGGCGGCGCGCCGCGCCGGCATGCGCGCCGTGGCGATCTGCACGACGCACGAACCCGAAGAACTCGCCGGGCCGCACGTGATCGCCAGCGTGCGCGACTACCAAGAACTCATGAAGAACAATTTTCTGGAGAGCCTCCATGCGTGAAGGAACTTCCAAGGTGATCCACCGGGCGGACTACCAGCCGCCCGCCTTCTGGATCGACACCGTCGAACTGGTGTTCGACCTCGACCCGGCCAAGACGCGGGTGCTCAACCGCATGCGCGTGCGCCGCAATCCGGACGTCATGCCGCAGCCGCTGCGCCTGGACGGCGAGGAACTGAACCTCGCCCGCGTTCTGGTGGCAGGCCAGGGCACCTCCTTCAAGATGGAGGAAGGCCAGCTGGTGCTGGAGAACCTGCCCGAGGGCAACGAGCCCTTCGAGCTGGAGATCTTCACCACCTGCGCGCCGGCCCGCAACACCAAGCTGATGGGCCTCTACGTCAGCAACGATTCCTTCTTCACCCAGTGCGAGGCCGAGGGCTTCCGCCGCATCACCTACTTCCTGGACCGCCCGGACGTGATGGCCAGCTACACGGTGACGCTGCGCGCGGACAAGCAGAAGTACCCGGTGCTGCTGTCCAACGGCAACCTGGTGGACCAGGGCGACCTGGAGGAAGGCCGGCATTTCGCCAAGTGGGTCGATCCCTTCCGCAAGCCGAGCTACCTGTTCGCCCTGGTGGCCGGCCAGCTGGTGTGCCGCGAGCAGCGCATCGCCTCGCGCAGCGGCCGCGAGCACCTGCTGCAGGTGTACGTGCGCGCCGGCGACCTGGACAAGACCGAGCACGCGATGAACTCGCTGATGGCCTCGGTGGCCTGGGACGAGGCGCGCTTCGGCCTGGAGCTGGACCTGGAGCGCTTCATGATCGTCGCCACCAGCGACTTCAACATGGGCGCCATGGAGAACAAGGGCCTGAACATCTTCAACACGAAGTACGTCCTGGCCAACCAGGCCACGGCCACCGACACCGACTACGCCAACATCGAAAGCGTGGTGGGCCACGAGTACTTCCACAACTGGACCGGCAACCGCGTCACCTGCCGCGACTGGTTCCAGCTGTCGCTCAAGGAAGGCCTGACCGTCTTCCGCGACCAGGAGTTCAGCCAGGACCTCGCGGGCCAGCCTTCGGCGCGCGCCGTCAAGCGCATCGAGGACGTGCGGGTGCTGCGCACCGCGCAGTTTCCGGAAGACGCAGGGCCGATGGCGCACCCGGTGCGTCCTGACCAGTACCTGGAGATCAACAACTTCTACACCGTCACGGT
>DASWUI010000179.1:0-2528 GCA_036401715.1 Ramlibacter sp.
CTGGTCGCCGGCACGGCGCAGCTCGCCGCGCGCCACCGTGCGCAGGTGGACCTCGTCCGGCCCGTCCATGATCCGCAGCGCCCGCCCCCAGGTCCACAGCCAAGCAAGCGGCGTGTCCGGGGACAGGCCCATGGCGCCGAACACCTGCATCGCGCGGTCCACCACCCGCTGCTGCAGGCGCGCGGCCACCAGCTTGATCGCCGCCACCTGCTCGCGCAGGTCCGCCGGCGGCTGCGGCTGGTCCAGCGCCCAGGCGGTGCGCAGCACCAGCAGCCGGGCCTGGTCGATCTCCAGCCGCGAGTCGGCGATCCACTCCTGCACGTTGGCCTGCTGCGCCAGCGGCTTGCCGAAGGCGCGGCGCTCCAGCGCGCGGTCGCAGGCGAGCGCCAGCGCCAGTTCGCATTGGCCGATGGTGCGCATGCAGTGGTGCACGCGCCCCGGGCCGAGCCGCGACTGCGCCAGCGCGAAGCCTTCGCCCCAGCGACCGAGCAGGTTCTCCTGCGGCACCCGCACCTGCCTGAACACGATCTCGCAATGCCCGTCCAGTGCGGTGTGCTGCACGATCGGGATGTTGCGCACGATCTCCACGCCGGGCGTGTCCGCCGGCACGATCACGAGGCTGTGCGCGTGGTGCCGGTCGTCCCCGTTCGCGTCCGCATTGCGGCACACGACGATCAGGAAGCGGCAGTCCGGATGGGCCGCGCCCGTGATGAACCACTTGCGGCCGCTGATCACCAGCGTGTCGCCCTCGCGCCGGACCTCGGTCTGCAGGTTGGTCGGATCCGACGATGCGACGTCCGGCTCGGACATCGCGAAGGCGGAGCGCAGTTCGCCGGCCAGCAGCGGCTGCAGCCAGCGGCTCCGCTGCGCGGGCGACGCGTGCTGGAGCAGAAGCTCCATGTTGCCGCTGTCGGGGGCGTTGCAGTTGAAGACCTCGGCGGCCCAGGGCAGGCGGCCCATCGCTTCGGCCAGCGGCGCGTAATCCAGGTGGGGCAGCGCGGTGCCGGGCGCGCCGGCGGGCAGGCCGGGCAGGCACAGGTTCCACAGCCCCTCTTCCCGCGCGAGCGCGCGCAGGTCCGCCAGGAAGGGCGGCTGCTCTCCGCGCGCGGCGCTCGCGTGCCAGGCGGCGTTGAACGGCAGCAGGTAGCGCTCCAGGAAGGACTCCAGCCGGCGCAGCCAGTCGTCCGCGCGTTCCGACCGGCGGAAATTCATGCCCGTGGCGGGCCGGCAGCCAGTGTCCATGCTCCACCATACCGTCCGTTTGGGGGATGGCACTGACATGCATCAACTGTAAAGCTTCGCACGGTCGCGTACCGGTTATCCCATCACCGCGCCCGCCTGGCGCCCTTGCGGCAACGTGGCCGGGCGCGGATGGGGAGAATTCGGCAGGCGTCGCCCTGAATGCCCCCTGTTTTCCTTCCTGTCGTGCGTACCCTGACCGACCCGGACAACCTCCTTGCGCTGCTGCTCGCCACGCTCGCGGTGGCGGTTGTCGTGGTGCTGTGGCGCCTGCGGGTCCGCGCCCTCAGGCGGGCGGCGCGGCGGCGCGCGGCCGGCTACCAGCTGATGGACTGCCTCAAGGCCTATACGGTCTGGATCGACTGGCACCGCGACGAACCGCTGATGCACCAGGACCCGGAGACCCTGAGCATTCCCGCCTCGCTGAAGCAGGCCGTGGAGATCAAGGACGAACACTTCCCCGAGCTGTCGCGGCTGATGCTGCAGCTGCTGGAGACGCACCGCGAGCTGATGAAGTACCTGTGGGAAGAGAACATCCTGCGCATGACGCACGCGACGCAGCGACCCCACTACGCGGATCCGCGCTACCACCAGCTGCGCGACACCCAGGACGCGGCCCTGGACAGCCTGTTCGCCCGCTGCCGCCTGCTGATCGGCGACAGCGACAGCGAATGGCGCCGCACCCGCAGCGACTTCAGCTTTTCCAGCGGCATGGGTGCGCCCTCGCACCCCTCCACGCCGGTCTGATCACGTCCAGGGCAGCGCCTCCAGCACGCGCGCCCAGTCAGCGTCGCTGCACTCCGCCAGCGGCGGCTGCATGGGCGCCACCGCCGGCGCGCTGAGCAGCCGCGCGCCGTCCCAGCGCAGGCAGCGGTCGGGCGTGAGCAGGATCCAGCGGCTGGCCGGTTCGCGCTTGGCGAGCCAGGCCCCGACCGTCTCGCAGACGTAGTGGGCCGGTTCGTACCACGCGACGGCGATGGCCTGGCCCTTGAGCTGCAGCGGGCGGAAGCTCAGCCTCGTCTTCATCTTCTGGATGTCGCGCCGCACGGCCTGCGCCATCTGCCGCAGGCGCGCGAGGTCGTGGTCGCCGAAGTCGTGCTTCAGGTCGGGCTCGTACACCAGGCGCCACAGCGAGCGGTAGAGCAGGTCGAAACGCTCGGGATCCCGGTGCAGGACCACCAGCTCGCTCATGCGGACGAAGGACTGCGGGATGATGGCGCGCGCCGCCCGGTGGCGGATGGCGGCCCGGTTCTCCTCCAGTGCTTCCTGCGCCACCGACTGCGATGGCG
>DASWUI010000180.1:0-2371 GCA_036401715.1 Ramlibacter sp.
CAGGTGGAAGCCGCTGCCGCCATCGAGCAGCAGGTCCACCACGGCCAGCGCCCAGCGCCCCTCATTGGCATGCAGCCACTCCACGGCCGCCATTTCGGTCGCGGCCACACCCACGACCTCGATGCCGGGAATCGTCGCGAACAGGTCCTCGAGCGCATGGCGCATGGGCGCCGAATCTTCGATGAGAAATACCGGAAAGGTCACGGGGATCCGCAGCAAGTACCGCAAGGAAGAAGGCGCCGCACGTCGTGCAACGCACATCGCATGCTAATGGGTGCGTGCCCGCGTCATGGCCAGACGCAACCATTCGTAGCAATATGTCCGGCATTCGTGGCTGGTCGAGTAGCTGCTGCACAACAGGCGAAGTTTTGCCCCCTTAAGTGCCGCTCGCTGTCCCCACCCGTCAGTTCCGACCTACAGCGAGTGGCGTCCCCGCTGCACAGGCCGCCGGCGCCGACGAGCTAGATTGGGCCTTGCAGTAAAGGACAGACATGAACTCGGCGGACCGTGAGCATCCCCCCAGGTGGACGGATGAAAGCCTGCCGCTGGACACGCGCAGGCGGCTGATGGTCGAAGAGTTGCGGCGCGTGGCACCCGGGCGCCTGCGCCGGACGGAGTTCGCCGGTGAGGGGCGTGCCTCGCCCCCGAAGGAGTCCGCGGACGCCGGCGACGCCGTGCGCAAGAAGTGACGAGCCGGCGTGCCAGTGCTCGGAGCCAGCCAGGCGATGCTTCTGCTAGCGCGTGACGAACAGCTGCTGGTCGCAGCACGCGCAGTGGTACAGGCGCCGCCGCGGGATCAGGCGCATCCACCAGGCCCGCTTCTTCCTCATGAGGAACGCCGGCCCGCAGCCGCACGTCGACAGTCTCACCATGCAGAGATTCCCCTTGTGCTCGCGTTAGTTCCCGATCCGTGCGGCGGCACTGCGGGACCGGGGTGGCGCTGCCACCGCAGCTCGGCATTAGATCCCGCTGGCAGCGGCTGCCCTTGCGCAGGGTCAAGCGCGCGGCGACCCTGCGCGGCCGTCCACCGTGCGGTGGCCCCGGTCCGCCATGCGAATCTCAACCCGGACTCGTGCTCGACCTGGAGTGCGCGCATGCCCCGCTCGTCCGTAGGGCAGGTGCGCGACTTGCCGCCTGCAGAGACTTCGGCCGCGCTGCCCGGAACAAAATCGGGGACAAGGCAGCAGGAAGATGACGATGCAGGTCCGGGTGTTCCTCGTGGATGATCTTCAGCGAATGCGCAGCCTGATGGAGGACCTGTTTTCCGCCATCGGCGGCATGCAGGTGGTCGGGACCGCCGCGACGGAAGCGGAGGCCAAGCTGTGGCTGCTGGATCACAGCGGCGCGTGGGACATCGCGATCGTCGACCTCGTGCTGGAACAGGGCTCCGGGCTCGGGGTGCTCAAGTACAGCAAGGAGAAATGGCCGCAGCGGCAGGTGGTGGTCTTCAGCGGCTATGCCTCGCCGGGCATCCGCGAGTACTGCATGCGCCTGGGCGCCGACGCGGTGTTCGACAAGGTGCAGACCGAAGCCTTCATTTCCTGGCTGTATGAAGCGGTGCAGGCTGCCCGGCGCTCCGCACCCCCTTCCCTGCCCCAGGCCTGAGCCGCCGCGGGAAGCAGGACGCGTCCCGTCAGCCGGTACTGGCGATCGCGCGGTAAGCCGCGTCCAGGGCCCGGTCGAAGGCCTGCACCTCGCTGGGGGCGAGGTCCCCGGGCGCGTTGCATCCGTTCACCCCGTTCGCGGCGCTGAAGCGCCACGACCAGCGGTCCTCCCTCTCGTGCAACACCTCGATCAGCACCGGGATGCCCCGAACGGTGACTTGATCGGAGCCGGTCTTCATCGGCCCGCATGTTAGGCAGTCGGGGGGCCGGCGGCTACTCAGAAAATGGTATGCACGACCTGCACGAACACCTTGGCATTAGGCCATTCACCTCTAGGCGGCAGCTCGTCCGTTCCGGAGACTGCTACAGATTGCAACGGAGAGCAGGATGGACGAGTTGGGCGATGGCGTGCCGAAGAGCTCGGCGCTGGCGGACCTGGGGCCGCTGCCGGACGTGGTGATCAGCAACAGCGAGACGGCATGGAACATGTTCGTGGAGCTCCAGGCGCGCCAGTCGTCGGGCTTCGTGAAGACGCAGCCTTCGTCGCTGGGGGCGCTGCACGAGGAGCAGCCCCCCGGCGCGAGAAGCCAGACGATCGACGACGTCATGCTGGAGGCTCGCCGCCACAACCGGGTCTGCCCCCGCGAGCTGCCGTGGCAGCAAATGCACGCGATCCTCGCGGAGGCGGGCGCCGACGCACCCGCGCCACTGGTGGGCGCCGAGTACCGCCGCACCGCGCCCCTGGCCAAGCGCCTGCGCGTGCGGGA
>DASWUI010000181.1:0-5165 GCA_036401715.1 Ramlibacter sp.
CGCCGCCCGCGAACAGCGCCGCGAGCGCCTCCAGGCGCGGCGCGGGCAGCGTCGCGAAGCCCTGCCCCAGCGCCGCGAGCACGTCGAGCGCATCGACGCTGCAATCGGACAGGTCCAGCGCCACGCTGTCCGCATCGGCGCGCACGCGCGCGCGGCCGTGCGTGTCCAGCACCGCGCGCAGCTTGCTCAGGCACCACCGCAGCTCGCCGCGCGGGTCGCCCGGCAAGTCCCACAACAGCTCGCACAGGTGGCTGCGGCTGGCCGCGCGGCCGGCCAGCGCCAGGTAGGCGAGCAGGGCGCGGGCCTTGCGCGAGCGCGGCAGTGCCACCGGCGCACCGCCGCGGCTCACCGCCAGCGGGCCGAGCAGGCGCAGCGCCAGCCCGGAAGGAGGCGAGGTGTCCACTTGCATCCGCGTTCGCATTTCCACGTGAATTCCCACGCCGGCCACCACGCCGGCTTCCACGACGGCGCCGGACAGTCGACACCCACGGCATCGCGGCCCGGTGCCGCCGCCGCTGATCCAGGCCCTCCGGCCTGCCCGTCGATCCGTCCTCACTGGAGCAACGCTCATGACCGACCTGTCCGCCACCGCCGCCCCCGACTTCGCAGCCATCAAGGTCCGCCAGAAGGCCGCCTGGGCCTCGGGCGACTATGCCGTGATCGGCACCACCTTGCAAATCGTCGGCGAGACGCTGTGCGAAGCCGCCGACCTGCGCGCCGGCCAGCGCGTGCTGGACGTCGCCGCCGGCAACGGCAACGCCACGCTCGCCGCCGCCCGCCGCTGGTGCGAAGTCACCTCGACCGACTACGTTCCCGCCCTGCTCGAGCGTGGCCGCGAGCGGGCCGCGGCGGAGCGCCTGCACGGCATCGATTTCCGCGAGGCCGACGTGGAGGCCCTGCCCTTCGACGACGCCAGCTTCGATGCCGTGCTCTCCACGTTCGGTTGCATGTTCGCGCCCAACCCGCCGCGCGTCGCCAGCGAGATGCTGCGCGTCTGCCGGCCCGGCGGCAGCATCGCCATGGCCAACTGGACGCCGGACGGCTTCATCGGCCAGGTCTTCAAGATGATCGGCAAGCACGTGCCGCCGCCCGCCGGCGTGTCCTCGCCGGCGCTGTGGGGCAGCCGTACCCGCATCGGCGAGCTGTTCGGCGCTGCCGCCGCGGGCATCACGACCGAGCCGCGCCACTTCCTGTTCCGCTACCGCTCGGCGGAGCACATGCTGGAGATCTTCCGGGGCTACTACGGTCCCATCCTCAAGGCCTTCGCCGCGCTGGACGGCGCCGGCCAGGCGGCGCTGGCCGAGGACTTCGTCGCGCTCATGAAGCGCTTCGACACCGGCCGCGAGCGCGGACTCGTGATCCCCAGCGAGTACCTCGAGATCGTCGTCGCCCGCCGCTGACAGCGCCAGGAGGGCCCGAAACGCCGATGATGCGGGTGCGCGGCGGCGGCCGGGCCCGGCCCCGTGCGCGTGCAACAACCCTGGAGTGCGCACATGTCCGCCATCACCCTGCAGGTCCGCAAGGACCGTCTCGCCGAAGCCCGCCTCGTCGAACGCGAAGCCGCGCCGCTGCAGGCGGGGCAGGTGCGGGTGCGGGTCGACACCCTCGCCCTGACGGCCAACAACGTGACCTACGGCGCCTTCGGCAAGTCCATGCACTACTGGGACTTCTACCCCGCGCAGGACGAGGGCTGGGGCATCGTGCCCGCCTGGGGCTTCGGCACCGTCGTGCAGTCGCTGCACCCGGGCGTGGCGGTGGGCGAGCGCCTGTACGGCTACTGGCCCATGGCCGGCGCGGCGGTCCTGCAGCCGCAGCGGCTGTCCGAACGCGGCTTCGCCGACGCCACGCCGCACCGCGCGCAGCTGCACGCCGTGTACAACCAGTACCAGCGCTGCAACCGCGACCCCGTGTACACGCCGGACAGCGAGGAGGTGCAGGCGCTGCTGCGGCCCTTGTTCAACACCGCCTGGCTGATCGACGATTTCCTGGCCGACCAGGAGTTCTTCGGCGCGCGCACCGTGCTGATGTCCAGCGGCTCGAGCAAGACCGCCTGGTCCACCGCCTTCCTGCTGCGGCAGCGCGCCGGCGTCGACACGGTCGCCTTCACGTCGGCGGCCAACGTGGCGTTCTGCGAGGGCCTGGGCTGCTACGGCCGCGTGCTGTCCTACGAGGACATCGGCCGGCTCGACGCCGCCTTGCCCGCCGTGTACGTGGACTTCTCCGGCGACGCGCGCTTTCGCCGGCAGGTCCACGAACGCTTCGCGGACCTGCGCTACAGCTGCGCGGTGGGCGGCACGCACGTGGACGCGCTCGGCGGCGCGGACGGCCTGCCCGGACCGCGCCCCACACTGTTCTTCGCCCCGGCGCAGGCAGCGAAGCGCCAGGCCGACTGGGGCGCGCGCGAGCTGGGCCTCAAGGTGCTCGCCGGCTGGCAAGCCCTGATGGCGCGCCTGCAGGACGAACAGCGGCCCTGGCTGCGCGTGCAGCGCGAGCAGGGCGCGCCGGCCGCGCTGCGCGCGTGGCAACGCATGGCTGGCGGCGACGTCGATCCCGCGGCCGGCGTGGTCGTGTCGCTGCGCTAGGCACGGGAGAATCCCCGATGGATCTTCAGCAGCCCTTCTTCCGCGAAGTCGGCGAGGGACCCGGCGTGGTGTGCCTGCACTCCAACGCCAGCACGTCCAGCCAGTGGCGCGCGCTCGGCGACAGCCTCTCGCCGCGCTTTCGCGTGCTCGCGGCCGATTCCTTCGGGGCGGGCCTGAGCCCGGCCTGGCCCGCGTCCGGCCATTCGCTGCGGGGCGAGGCCGAACTGCTGGAACCGGTGTTCGCGCGCGCGGGGGCGCCGCACTTCCTGGTCGGCCACTCCTACGGGGGGGCGGTCGCCCTGCTCGCGGCGGCGCTCGATCCGCGGCGCGTACGCGCAGTCGTCGTGTACGAGCCGACGCTGTTCGCCCTGGTCGATGCGCAGCAGCCGCCGCCCAACGGGGTGGACGGCATCCGGCACGTCGCCCTCGGGGCGGCCGCCGCGGCGGCGGCCGGCGACGCGGACAGCGCAGCGCGCCTGTTCATCGATTTCTGGATGGGCGAGGGATCCTGGGACGCGATGCCCGCCAGCCGCAAGCCGGCCGTCGCGCAGTCGGTGCTGAACGTCGGCGGCTGGTGGCGCGCCCTGGCAGGCGACCGCACGCCGCTGTCCGCCTTCGCGGCCATCGAAGCCCCCGTGCTTTACCTCACCGGCGGCCGCTCGCCGGAGTCGGCGCACGCGGTGGCGCGGGTGCTGGCGCCGGTGCTGCGCAACGCGCGCGTCCTGCAGTTCGCGCAGCTCGGCCACATGGGGCCGATCACGCATCCTGCGCTCGTCAATGCGGAGATCGAACGCTTCCTGCGGGAGCACTGAGCCCTGCAGCGGGAACTCGGCGCCGCCGCACCGGACGTCCCTGCGACTGGCCGACGCCGGCTGAGCCACCTCGCGGTGCGTTCCTCTCTTAGCATCGGACCATGCACCCCAGTGAAACGGAGCCGCCGCCGGGCACCGATGCCCTCATTACCCTCTGGTCCACCCAGGCCAGGGACCACGCGGTGATCGTGCTCGACCCCGAGGGCACGATCGTCGACTGGCGCGGCGCGGCGGAGGAAATGCTGGGGTTTGCGCCTTCGGAGGCGATCGGCCGGCACTTCGGCTTCTTCTTCACGCCGGAAGACCGCACCAAGGGCTACCCCGAATACGAGCTCACCGCCGCGGCGCAGGACCGGTACTCGGAGGACTCGCGCTGGCACCTGCGCAAGGACGGAACCCGCATCTGGGTCTCCGGCACCACCAGCGCGGTGCGCTCTCCCGGCGGCGGGACCATCGGGTTCGTCAAGATCCTGCGCGACCGCACCGACCAGCGCGAGCAGATCGACCGCACCGAGAACCGCGTGCATGAACTCGACGACGCCCGCCGCAAGGTGCACACCTTCCTGCGCACGCTGGGGCACGAGATCCGCAATCCGCTGGCGGTGCTGAGCAACCTGCACATGATCCTCGCGCGGCTGAATCCCGACGAGCGCGCGCAGAAGGCGCTGGGCCAGTTCGCCAACCAGCTGGCGGTGCTCAAGAAGATCGCCGACGACCTGATGGACGTGAGCCGGCTCGAGCTGGGCAAGGTGCAGCTGGAGCTGAAGGTGCTCGACCTGCGCGAGCTGCTGCAGTCCGGCGTGGACAGCATGCAGTCGGCGGCGTCGGCCAAGCAGATCACCCTCCAGTCCATCTTCCCGGCCTCGCCGCTGATGGTGGAAGTGGATGCCGCGCGCATGCAGCAGGTGGTGCTCAACCTGCTGGGCAACGCGGTGAAGTACACGCACGCCGGCGGCTCCATCTGGGTGCGGGCGACCGAGGAGGGGCACGACATCGTGTGCCGGGTGCAGGACACCGGGATCGGAATCTTCCCGCCGGTGCTGCCCAGGATCTTCGAGCTGTTCGCGCAGGCGCCGGAAGCGCGCGACATCAGCGGCGGCGGCATCGGCGTGGGGCTCGCGCTGGTGCGTCAGATCGTGGAGCTGCACGGAGGCACCGTGCAGGCCAGGAGCCCGGGTATCGGCAAGGGCTCCGAATTCTCGTTCCGCCTGCCGTCGGCGGCGGCGGTGCGCGAGCGCTCGGGGGGGCGGGCGGCGCGCAACGGCGCGGGAGCTTCCTAGGCGGCGAGCGCCGCGCCGGCCGCGGGCGCGGCGATCCAGTTCAGGGCCTCGCGGCGCGCGTAGTCGGCGGCCGAAAGCGGGTCCTTGAACAGGCGCGTGAGGCGCAGGATGCGGTCGCTGGTGCTGCGGCCGCTGCCGGAGCGGATCGACACGGAGCAGGCGAACCAGCCGTTGTCGAGTGCCCGGGTGAGGGGGGAAATGAGGTACTTGCCCACGTTCAGCGGGTTGTGCTTGTCTTCTTGCATTGTTCTTCTAGGTGATGGTTGCCGCCCGCGGGGCCGCGATGCGACGCCCGGAGGTCGTGGTGCGCCACGCGCACCGCGACATCGGGGCGGCAGCCGCGGCCGCGCAAGGCGGCCACGGCTGCGTCGACGATCAGGCGATCGTGACGATGTTGCTGGCCTGGGGACCCTTGGGGCCCTGGGTCACGCTGAATTGCACGCGGGCGTTTTCCGCGAGCGTCTTGAAGCCGTCGGCGCCCTGGATCTCGC
>DASWUI010000182.1:0-2164 GCA_036401715.1 Ramlibacter sp.
CCCTTCGCGCGGGCCCGCCAGGGCTCCGGGAGCCGCGGCGGGCCGGGGGGGGGCGCTCCACAGGGCGGCCGGAATGGGCAGCAGGTACACGAGGGCGAGCCACAACGGGCTGGCAAGCACGAAGGCCAGCAGGAGGCCCCTCAAGGTGATGCGGCTGGCGCCCATGTGCGCGCGCGCCGCCGCCGCAGCGAGGACGGCCAGCGCCGCGCCCTCCAGGACGATCAGCGCCACGTGCCTGTTCCCGCCCCGCATCAGCGGCGAGGCGGCGACCAGAAACAGGAGCGCAGAAACAGCGACGGGGCCGATCGGCCCCGTTTCATCGGTCGCCGCGACGACCTCTTGTGCGCTCACTGCGGGCTGAGCGGCGGCGCGACGACCACGTCGTCGTCGTCCGTCAGTGCGCGGATCACGCCGATCGCGACGGCGGCGCCGCCGACGGCTACCAGGCCGTTCACCAAACCGACGTCCGGAGCGAACGCCGGCGAAGCGGCCGCGACCGGCACCACGGGCTGCACCGCGGCGGTGAGCTGCTGGCACGTCATGGTTTGCAGCACCGTCACGCCGTGCGCGGGCGGCACGGTCACCGTGCAGCCGTTGTTCAGGCGCAGGGTGACGGAACCACCGGAGGTGGTGACGAATCGCATGCCGTTCTGTATCGCGGTGCCGGGAGCCACGGTGACACCGGTGGCGCCTTGCGTGGCCGTGACCACGCCCTGCACGTTGGAGACGGTCCCCAGGGGAGCTTGCGCGAAAGCGGAAGCGCCGATCAGGGCGGACATAGCGAGCAGCAGTTTCTTGAACGTCATTTGGTTGCTCCCCGTGGTGAATGACCGACGCACTATAGCACCAGGCTTTTTCGCGCGGGGGTGAATTTCCCCCTCAATTCGCCATTCTCGCGAGGGAAAAAGCGTCGAATGCAACGCGGCCTTTGATTCCTGTCGCCGCCTCGTACTGGGCGGCAGTTTCGAGCTGCAGGCTGGCCACCGCGCCACAGTCGGGCGGCACCGTGAAATCGACTTCGAACGGCTTCCACACGCCCCCCGTCTCCTGCAGCGGCCGGCTGCGCGCGAGGACTGCCTTGCGCCCGGATGTGCAGAGCACGGACCAGGTGAGCCCCGACTCCGAACGCAGCTTGGAAGCCATGTATTCGCCGCGCAGCCGGTAGGTGCCGGGGGACGCGAACAGGTATTGCCGCACGAGGGGCGCGGTGAAGCTGCGGCCCGTGAACTCCAGACCGAGCACGAGTCCGCGGCGGGCCACCGCGTCCTGCTCGACCATCACGCCCGCGCGGCTGCGGGGCACGCGCGTGAATTCCCAGTCGAAGCCGTCCGGTTCCATGGCCTGGTCGAAGCCGCCGTTGTAAAGGAGCGGGACCGGGTCCTTGTGCTGCGCCAGCCAGAGCCCGTAGGCGTCGAGCCAATGGCCGCCCGCCTTGAGCGAGCGCATGTACAGGTGCCGCGCATCGTCCACCAGCGCACCTTTCTTCACGGCTTCGGCCACCAGCGGCAGCACGTTCCCCGGCGGCAGCTTCATCGCGTGGCTGGCACCCAGCACCTGCGGCAGCCACTTGCCCCCCTGGGCGAGGTGCGGGCGCAGGTAGGCGAGCCCGTCCGAGGTGGCGGCGATCTGCGCCAGCACGCGCGCGGATTCGGCGGAGTGGCGGTTCTCGAGGATCTGCACCAGCAGCGCGATGCCTTCGGGCAGCCTGCCGTTCTGCAGGGCCTGCGCCGCCCGCCAGCGTGCGACCATGGGATCCATCGGCGCGACCAGGGCTGCCCCCGTGAGCACGGTGGCGCTGTGCTCGCGCGGTACGGCCACCAGCAGCCGGGTCCAGGCGACCGAGTCGCCGGGGTTGCGCGCAATGCGCTCGCGCATCTGCCCCCGTAGGGCTTCGGCTTCCTTCGTCGGCTCGGGGCACAGCGGCAGGTAGGGCGTGTCCCTTTCGGTGCAGGCGCTGCGCAGGTGGACCGACATGCCGGCCAGGAAGACGCCCACGGCGGCGGCGGTGGCGGCGGCGGCGAGGAGCCAGCGGGCGGGAAGGGCCATGGCGGTTCAGTCCGGAGCGCCGCTCAGGTTCATCAGCATCACCTTGCCGCCGCGCGATGCGAATTCGGCGCGCAGCAGGAAGCGCTGGCCCTGCGACCCGATGGTGGTCTCCCCCGCG
>DASWUI010000183.1:0-4926 GCA_036401715.1 Ramlibacter sp.
GGTCGCCGGGCGCGAGTCCGCCCGCACGCAGGGCGCCCGCCAGCCGCGACGCGCGCGCGGCGAGCTCGCCGTAGGTGCAGCGCAGCCGCGCTCCCTCGTACAGTGCGGGTCGCTGCGGGTCGGCCAGCGCGATGCGCCGCAGCGTGTTCGCCAGGTTCATGTCTCCCTCCGAAAGGCGTGAAAGATAGCCCTGCCGGGCCCGCCGGCCAAGAGCGTAGAAACACGCCCGGGGTCCGGCGGCACGTAACTCTACGTAATGGCTTTTCCCCACGGCGGCGTAGGCACTTCACCTTAACCTCGCCGCCGTTGGCTGCCGGTCCGGCCGCCCGGTCGTTGAGGAGAAGAGCATGAAGAGACGCAGCTTCGCGCTGGGGCTCGGGTCGGCGCTCGCGCTGCCCGCCGTGCGCGCCCGCAATGCGGACCTGGTGATCGGCCAGGTCGCCCCCCTCTCCGGCGTGCTCGCCAGCACCGGGGCGCAGATGGTCCTGGGCGGACGCATCTATTTCGAGCACGTGAACGCCCGCGGCGGCGTGCACGGGCGCGCCATCCGCCACGTGGTGGCGGACGACGGTTACAAGGTCGACGACACCGTGCGGCTCACCCGTGAACTGCTGCACGGGCCGGAGGTGCTTTCGCTGTTCGGCTTCGCCGGAACGGCGAACATCGGCAAGCTGCTGGCCGACGGCGTGCTGGAGCAGGGCGGCGCCGCGCTGGTCGCGCCGTACACCCGGGGCGCGAACCTGCGCACGCCCTTCAATCCCTGGATCTTCCACCTGCGGGCCGGCTATGCCGACGAAACCGAGCACATGGTCCAGCAGGTCACCACGCTGGGGATGCAGCGCATCGCGGTGATGTACCAGGACGACGGCTTCGGGCAGGCAGGGCTGGAGGGCGTGCGCGCCGCGCTCGCGCGCCGCAAGCTGCAGCTGTCGGCCGCCGCCGGCTACGAGCGCAACACGGACAAGGTCGACGAGGCGGTCAAGCGGATCCAGGCCTCGGATGCGCAGGCCGTGATCATGATCTCGGTGAACAAGCCGACCGCCGCTTTCGTGAAGCGCTACCGCGAGGCCGGCGGCGGCGCGCAGCTTTACAACATCTCGGTGGTCGATCCGGCGGAGATCGTCAGGCTGGCGGGGCTGCGCAACGCGCACGGGCTCGGCATCAGCCAGGTGGTGCCCTATCCGTACACCCCGAGGCTGCAGGCGGTGCGCGAGTACCACGAGCTCCTCAAGCGCTACGCGCCCGGGCAGGAGGTGAACTACACGAGCTTCGAGGAGTTCCTCGGGGCCAAGGTGCTGGTCGAGGGCCTGCGGCGCGCCGGTCCCGGCGCCACGCGCGGCAAGGTGATCGAGGCCCTCGAGTCGATGACGGCATTCGACCTCGGCGGCGTCACCGTCGGCTACTCGCCGCGCAATCGCGTGGGCTCGCGCTATGTCGAAGTGACGGTGATCGGCAGCTCGGGCAAGCTGCTGAAGTAGCTCAACCCGCGCCGACCAGCCGCGCGACCAGCTCGCCATGGCTGGCGGCGCCCAGCTTCTTCATGATGCGGCTGCGGTGGGCCTCCACCGTGCGCGGGCTCAGGCCGAGCAGCCGCGCGATCTGCTTGCTGGTGCAGCCCGTCACGAGGTGCTGCGCCACCTCGCGCTCGCGCGCGGACAGGTCCCCGGCCACCCGCCGCCGCTGCGAGATGTCTTCGAACATCCAGACGGCCCGGGCGAAGGGCCGGCTGCGGTCCAGGGCCCGGCCGACGACGTGGCACCAGAAGAGCGTCCCGTCGCGCCGCTTCATGATGCGCTCGTCGCCGTAGGTTCCCTGCTCGCGCATCACGGGCAGGCCGATCTTGCCGATGTGCACGTACTCGTCCTGCGACGGATAGAGCGGGGCGAGCGGCTGCCCGGCCAGCTCGCCGGCCTCGTAGCCGAACATATGCGCGAAGGCCGGATTGCACAGAACCAGGACGCGGTCCTGCGTCACGCACATGCCGACTGGCGCCAACTCGAAAGCCAGGCGCAGGGCGTCGAGGGTGTCGATCGCGGAGCTCTCGCGCATCCGGCGATTGTCGGGCTAGGGGCCGGACGCGGCAAGCGCCTGCAGGGTCTCGGAGTCGGTGCGGTACATCCTCAGCAGGGGGCTTTCGTACAGCGCACCGGCCTTGCGCAGCACGCGCTCCACCGGCAGCTTGATCCCGCTGACGTGCAGCGCGATGCCCTTTTCGGCCAGCAGCCGGCGCAGCTGCACGAACATCTCGACGCCGGTCGCATCCACGCGGTTGATCGGCTGCGCGAACAGGCACACGTGCCTGACGTCCGGGTGGGCGGCGAGGTGCTCCACCACCGCCCTTTCCATGGCGCTGGCCGAGGCGAAGTCCAGCTCCGCGTCCATGCGCAGCGCCAGCAGGCGCGGCGCCAGCGGCGGCAGCTTCCACAGGTGGCGGTCGCGCAGGCTGCCGTCCGGATGCAGGCCTACCTCGATGATGCGGGGGTGCAGGCGCAGCACGAGGAAGTGCGCCAGCCCGATCAGCATCCCGGTGAGCACGCCCCAGTAGATGCGCGGCGCCGACAGGATGGTCACTGCGAACGTGATGCCCGCGGTGGCCGCTTCCACGCGGTCGATCTTCCACAGGTCCAGGAACACGCGCGGCTTGAACAGGCTGGAGACGGCCGCGACGACCACGGCGGCCAGCACCGCGCGCGGCACCGGCGACAGCACCGGGGTCAGGAACAGCAGGAACAGCAGGATGATGGCCACGGCGATCACCGTCGACCAGCCGGTGCGCGCGCCGGCATAGAGCGTCAGCGCCGAGCGCGAGAAGGAGCCGCTGGTGGCGAAGGAGCCGGACACGGCGGAGCCCAGCTTGGCCACGCCCTGCCCGAACAGGTCCTGGTTCGCGTCCCAGCGCTTGCCGTCACGCTGGCTCTCGACCTTGGCACTGGCAGCCATCTCCAGCGAGCTGACCAGCGTGATCACGAGGGCCGGCGCGATGAGGCTGCCGAAGGTCTCCCACCCCGGCCAGGCGGGCCAGTAGGGGCTGGGCAGGCCCTGCGGCAGCGGGCCGACCACGGCCCCCTCCTGCGCATAGCCGCTGAAGTGGCTGAGCACCGCGGCGGCGGCGAGCACGATCAGCATGATCGGCAGCCGCGGCGCCAGGCGGCGGGCGACGACGAACAGCAGCAGGCTCACCAGGCCGTAGCCCATGGCCTGGAAGTCGAAGCGCGGGCTGTGCAGCAGCTCGCCGAGCGCGCCCTGCAGCCCCAGCAGCGAAGGCAGCTGCGAGGCGATGATCAGCAGCGCGGCCGCCTGCGTGAAGCCGGCCAGCACCGGCGAGCTCACGAGGTTCAGCACCCAGGCGGAGCCGGTCGCGCCGACGGCGATCTGCATCGCGCCGGACAGCAGCGCGAGCCACACGGCCAGCGCGACCCAGCTGGCGCTGGCCGGTTGCGCCTGCCCCATCAGCGAAGCGCCGACCAGCACGCAGCTGAGTGCCGCGGGCCCCGTGGACAGGCGCGTGGAGGCGCCGAACAGCACCGCCAGCAGCGGCGGCAGGAAGGCGGCATAGAGGCCCGTGACCAGCGGCATGCCGGCGAGGCCCGCGTAGGCCACCGACTGCGGGATCATCACCACGGCCACGGTCACGGCGGCGACGGCTTCGCCGCGCAGGAGTTGCGCCCCGGGGCGCGGCCATTTGAGGAAGGGGAACCAGCGGGACAGGTTGGACATCGCCCGCGAGTATGTCATTGCGGGCGTGGCGCGATCACCGCTGCGGCATGTCCTTCACCGAGTAGCCCAGGCTGACCGTCGCATCCTCCGGGATCGGCGGCATGGTGGCGTTCCAGCTTTCCCACGCGTCGCGCAGTTCCGCCAGGCGCGCCGGCTCGCGGCCCGCGAGGTTGGCGCGCTCGCGCTCGTCGGCGGGGACGTTGAACAGGTAGTCGTGACCGTCCACGCGCAGGTACTTCCAGTCGCCGTCGCGCAGCGCGCGCTGGCCGCGGTGGTTCATGCGCCAGTGCAGCGGGCGGGCGAAGGTGCGGGACGGATCCCGCAGCACCGGCAGCAGCGACACGCCATCGAGCGGGTAGGCCGCATCCGCCCGCGCGCCGCCCGCTTCGAGCACCGTGGCCGACCAGTCCATGGTCATGCAGTGCTGCGCGCTCTGCTGGCCCGGCCGGATCATCGCCGGCCAGTGCGCGATCCAGGGCACGCGGATGCCGCCTTCCGTGAGGTCCATCTTGCCGCCCACCAGCGGCCAGTTGTCCGAGAAGCGCTCGCCCCCGTTGTCGCTGGTGAAGATCACCAGCGTGTCCTGCTCCAGGCCGTGCCTGCGCAGCGCCTGCACCACCCAGCCGATGCCTTCGTCCATGTGGTGGATCATGCGGCGGTAGGTATGGATGCTGCCGCCGTGCAGGTGGAACAGGTTGTCCTTCACTTCCCGCGCCAGGGCCTCGTCCTCCCGCGTCTCCCACGGCCAGTGCGGCGCGGTGTAGTGCAGGCTGAGGAAGAAGGGCTGCTCGGCGCTGCGGGGGGCCATGCGTTCGATGTAGTCCACGGCGCGGCGCGAGAGCAGGTCGGTGAGGTAGCCTTCCTCCGCCTTCTCCTCCTCGCCGAACCACAGGTCGTGCTGCCCGTTGGAGCTGCAGTGGGTGAAGTAGTCGACGCCGCCGGACATGGGCCCGAAGAACTCGTCGTAGCCGGAACGCAGCGGGCCGAAGGCGGGCGGGTAGCCCAGGTGCCACTTGCCGATCAGCGCCGTGCGGTAGCCCGCCTTCTTCAGCAGCGAGGGCAGGGTGGGATGGTCGGCCGGCAGGCCCAGCGTGGTGCTGCCGCGGCTCTTGCTGTTGATCGGCTCCTCCGCCGCGCCGCGCAGCCGGTACTGGTAACGCGCCGTCATCAGCGCGAAGCGCGTGGGGGAGCACACCGGCGAGTTGGAAT
>DASWUI010000184.1:0-1703 GCA_036401715.1 Ramlibacter sp.
CACTCCACTTCCGCCGCGTGGCCCAGGTCCAGCGGCTCGCGCTTCACGAGCTCCACCAGGGCCATCACCGCGATGGCCAGCGCGGCCAGCAGCGCCGGCAACGGCAGCAGGGACGAGGAATAGCGCAGCACCACCGAGCGGCTGTCCATGCCCACCAGCACCTGCTGCCAGGCGCCCCAGGCGACCAGGCCGCAGGCCAGGATCACCAGGATGCGGATCAGCGCCGTCATGAGCGCGAAGGCCGCCGGGCGCTTGCGAAGCAGGCCCACCAGCGAAGTGAAGGCCATGTGCTCGCCGGCGGGATACGCGGCCGCGGCGCCGAGGAACACCATCCACACGAACAGCAGCCGCGACAGCTCCTCGCTGGCGGCGATGCCGCTGCCGAAGCCGTAGCGCAGCACCACGTTGACGAACACGGCCACGGCCATCACCGCCAGGCAGGCGGCCATGAGCACGTGGGACAGCCGCTGGAAGCGGCCGTGCGCGATGGGCAGGTTCATGCCGGCTCCTGGCCGTGCAGCCAAGCGGCGATGCGCCGCTGCAGGCTGGCAATGGGTTCGAGGGCGTCGACCGCGAGCACGCCCTCTTCGCCCACCGGGGACTCGAGGGTGGCGAACTGGCTGTCCACCAGGCTGGCCGAGAAGAAGTGGGAGCCGCGGCCGCTGACGCGCCGTTGCGCGGCGTCGGGTGCGATCCGCAGGAAGACGAAGCGCAGGCCAGGCGCGGCCTGGCGCAGCTGGTCGCGATAGGCCCGCTTGAGCGCGGAGCACGTGAGCACGACGCCTTCGGGATGCTCCGCCAGCTGGCGGCCCAGGGTGACGAGCCACTGGGCCCGGTCCGCATCGGTCAGCGGTGTGCCCTGGGCCATCTTCGCGCGGCTGGCGGCGCTATGGAAGTCATCGCCCTCGATCAGCGGCAGCGCCTCGGCGGCAGCGACGGCGGCGCCCACGGTCGATTTGCCGCAGCCCGCCACGCCCATGATCACGATCCGGAAACCCACTGGATAGCGCTGTCCAAAACAGTCGAAGAAAAAGGCGCCTGCGGGTTCGGTCGGATTCCTGGGAGGCACGTTCGCGCCCTGGAACATCCGCCCTTGCCAGGCACCGTTGGATAGCGCTATCCTAATGGCTGTCCGCACCATTTCGGTACGGGTTTTCCCTGATCCGATGCACAAGCCCGTCCGTTCCCGTGCCACCGGCCGCGTCACCCTCGCCGACGTCGCCCAGGCCGCCCACGTCAGCCCGATCACCGCCTCGCGCGCGCTGCGGGGCGAACGGGCCGTGGACCCGGAGCTGGTGGCGCGCGTGCAGGCGGCCGCCACCCGGCTCGGATACGTTCCGGACCCCGCCGCCCGCGCCCTGGCTTCGCGCCAGGGCACGCAGGTGGCACTGCTGGTCCCCGCGCTGGCCAACGCGCTGTTCGTGGACCTGATGGAAGCCGCGCAACGCACGCTGGACCGCGCCGGCTACCAGACGCTGATCGGGGTGACGCACTACGACCCGCTGGAGGAGGAGCAGTTGCTGCGCAGCCAGCTGCTGCACCGGCCCGCCGGCCTCCTGGTCACCGGCTTCGACCGCACCGATGCCAGCCGCGCGCTGATCGCCGCCAGCGGCGTGCCCTGCGTGCACGTGATGGAAACCTCCACGCAACCGGGCGTCTACAGCGTGGGCCTGTCGCAGTCCGACGCGGGAGCCGCCATGACG
>DASWUI010000185.1:0-3620 GCA_036401715.1 Ramlibacter sp.
CATCCAGGGCAAGGGCATCGTCAACTCGATCTCGCTGAAGGAAGGCGAGGCCGAGTTCAAGCGCCAGGCCACGCTGATCCGCCGCTATGGTGCGGCCACCGTGGTGATGGCCTTCGACGAGCAGGGCCAGGCCGACACGCGGGAGCGCAAGGTCGACATCTGCAAGCGCGCCTACCGGCTGCTGGTCGATTCGGGCTTCCCGCCCGAGGACATCATCTTCGATCCCAACATCTTCGCGATCGCCACCGGCATCGAGGAGCACGACAACTACGCCGTCGATTTCATCAACGCGGTGAAGTGGATCAAGCAGAACCTGCCCGGCGCCAAGGTCCGCGGCGGCGTCTCCAACGTCAGCTTCTCCTTCCGCGGCAACGATCCGGTGCGCGAAGCCATCCACACCGTGTTCCTGTACCACGCCATCCAGGCGGGCATGGACATGGGCATCGTCAACGCCGGCATGGTCGGCGTGTACGACGAGGTCGAGCCGCAGCTGCGCGAGCGCGTCGAGGACGTCGTGCTGAACCGCCGCCCGGACGCCGGCGAACGCCTGGTGGAGATCGCCGAGCAGGCCAAGGGCGCGGCCAAGGACGAAGGCCGGAAGAACGAGTGGCGCGCGCTGCCGGTGGAGCAGCGCCTGGCGCACGCGCTGGTGCACGGCATCACCGACCACATCGTCCCCGACACCGAGGAGATGTACCGGCAGGTGCTGGCCAGGGGCGGCCGCCCGCTGCACGTGATCGAAGGCCCGCTCATGGACGGCATGAACATCGTCGGCGACCTGTTCGGCGCCGGCAAGATGTTCCTGCCGCAGGTGGTGAAGTCCGCCCGCGTGATGAAGCAGGCGGTGGCGCACCTCATCCCCTACATCGAGGAAGAGAAGAAGCAGCAGGAAGCCGCCGGCGAGGACGTGCGGGCCAAGGGCCGGATCGTCATCGCCACCGTCAAGGGTGACGTGCACGACATCGGCAAGAACATCGTCACCGTGGTCCTGCAGTGCAACAACTTCGAGGTGATCAACATGGGCGTGATGGTCCCGTGCCACGAGATCCTGGCGCGGGCCAAGGTCGAGGGCGCGGACATCGTCGGCCTGTCGGGGCTGATCACGCCTTCGCTGGAGGAGATGCAGTACGTCGCCAGCGAGATGCAGAAGGACGAGCACTTCCGCGTCAAGAAGATCCCGCTGCTGATCGGCGGCGCCACCTGCAGCCGCGTGCACACGGCGGTGAAGATCGCGCCGCACTACGAAGGCCCGGTGGTGTACGTGCCGGACGCCTCGCGCAGCGTGAGCGTCGCATCGAGCCTGCTGTCCGAGCAGGCGGCGAAGTACATCGCCGAGGTCAACGCCGATTACCAGAAGGTGCGCGAGCTGCACGCCAGCAAGAAGCAGGTGCCGCTGTGGCCCCTGGCCAAGGCGCGCGCCAACAAGACGCCGATCGACTGGTCGCACTACGTGCCGCCCAGGCCCAAGTTCATCGGCCGGCGTGTCTTCAGGAACTATGACCTGGCCGAGCTGGCCCGCCACATCGACTGGGGCCCCTTCTTCCAGACCTGGGACCTCGCCGGCCGCTTCCCCGACATCCTGAAGGACGAGGTGGTGGGCGCCGAGGCGGTGCGCGTGTACTCCGACGCCCAGCGCATGATGAAGCGCCTGATCGAAGGCCGCTGGCTCACCGCCAATGCGGTGATGGGCTTCTGGCCGGCCAACACGGTCAACGACGACGACATCCAGCTGTACGCCGACGAGAGCCGCACGCAGCCGGTGCTCACCTGGTACGGCCTGCGGCAGCAGACGGAGAAGCAGGCCATCGACGGCGTGATGCGCCCCAGCCGCTGCCTGGCGGACTTCGTGGCGCCCAAGGGCGTGGCCGACGACTACGTGGGCGTGTTCGCGGTGACGGCGGGCATCGGGGTGGAGAAGAAGGAGCAGTACTTCCTGGCCGACCACGACGACTACTCCGCGATCATGCTCAAGGCGCTGGCCGACCGGCTGGCGGAGGCCCTGGCCGAAGCGCTGCACGAGCGCGTGCGCAAGGACCTGTGGGGCTACGCACCCGACGAGAACCTCTCCAACGAGGAGATGATCGCCGAGAAGTACCGGGGCATCCGGCCGGCGCCCGGCTACCCGGCCTGCCCGGACCACAGCGTCAAGCGCGACCTGTTCGCGCTGCTGCATCCGGAGGAGATCGGCATGGGCCTGACCGACAGCATGGCGATGTCGCCGGCGGCCAGCGTGAGCGGCTTCTACCTGGCCCACCCCGACAGCCAGTACTTCAACGTGGGCCGCATCGGCGAGGACCAGCTCGTGGACCAGGCGCAACGCCGGGGGGCCGAGCGGGCCGAGCTGGAACGGCTGCTGGCGCCGAATCTGTGAAGCATTCCACGAAACGCTGGGCTTCATGTGCGCCGCAACCGCGGCTCGGCCGTTGAATGACGGCTCGGAAGGAGAAAGCACATGAAGAAGACCGTCGTTGCGAGCCTGCTCGCGTTTGCCGCCACCGCCGCCCTGGCGCAGAACCACCCCCATGGGATGCCGCCCGGCCAGGCCAAGAAGATGCACGCCCGGGGCGAGGCGCAGCCGCAGCCCTGCCACGAGTGCGGCGTCGTCCAGGACGTGAAGTACGAAAAGCGCAAGGGTGAGGGCGGGGCCGTGGGCATCGTGGCCGGCGCGGCCGCGGGCGGCCTGCTCGGCAACCAGTTCGGCAAGGGCGACGGCAAGACCGCGCTCACCGTCGCCGGCGCCGTCGGCGGCGGCTTCGTCGGCAACGAGGTGCAGAAGCGCGTGACGGCCAGGGAAGTGTGGATCACGCACGTGAAGATGCGCGACGGCAGCGTCCGCACCTTCGAGCACGAGAAGGCGCCCGGCTGGAAGGCCGGCACCCAGGTGAAGGTGCAGGGCAAGTCGGTGGTCGTCGCCGGCTCCTGATCCGTCCCGGCCGGGCGTCGTCCGGCTCCTACCGCTGACGCAAAGCCGCGCCGATAGGCGTGGCAGCCCGGCCCCGCCATGCTCGCCGGCATGGCGTTCATCGACCACGTTCCCGCGCCGCTGCGCCGGCTGGCGCAGCCGCTGAAGCCGATCGCGCGCGCCTTCACGCTGTGGAGCGGCGCGGGCGGCATGCGCATGAGCGCGGCCATGTCCTTCTACGGCATCCTGAGCCTGGCGCCCCTGCTGCTGGCCATCGTCGCGATGCTCGGCTGGTGGGTGGACCGCGAGATGCTGGAGAAGGGCTTGCTCACGCAGCTGGGGTCCATCATGGGCCAGCAGGGCGCCGGCGTGATCGAACAGGCGCTGGCCAGCGCCAAGGAACCGTCCGAAGGCATCGCCGCCAGCGTCGCCGGTTTCGTGGTGCTGCTGTTCGGCGCCACCGGGGTGTTCGGGGAACTGCAGAACGCGTTCGAACTGGTGTGGTCGCAGGGGCGCGGCACGCCGCCCAAGCCGGACTGGAAGCACATGGCCTCGCTGCGGCTGCGCGGGGTCGGCTACATCCTGGTGTTCGGATTCCTGCTGCTGGTGTCGCTGGTGGTGTCGACGCTGCTGTCGATGTTCTCCGGCTGGGCCGGCCACTGGATCCCGCTGGAGATCGCCGTGCGGGTGCTGAACGAGGTGATCGGATTCTTCGTCG
>DASWUI010000186.1:0-4714 GCA_036401715.1 Ramlibacter sp.
ACCGCCGCCTCGATGCGCTGGCGCAGCTGTTCGTAGGCTTCCGACGTCTTGTCGATCCCCAGGCGCTCCATGTCCCGCAGCGCGATGGCCTTCTCGCGCTCCAGGTTGGTCATCCCGAGCGCCTTGGTCTCGAACTCGATGGCCTCCACCATCTTGTCGCCTTCGGTGATCTGCCGGGCGCGCTGCTTCTGCTGCTCGTTCAGCAGCTCATTGATCTCGGCGATGACCTTCGCCTCTTCCTCCAGCGCTTCGAGATCGCGCTTCAGCTGTTCCTCGCGGGCCTTCTTCGCGGCAGCCGCGGCTGCCTTGCCGCCATCGCCACCCACGAAGCCGCGCAGGCCGGCAACGCTCACGCCTTGCCGATTGAGCTTGGCGGCCTCCTGCATCCGGCGGAACTCTCGGTCCTCCTCGCCGCTCAGAGCCGGAGCTCGGCCGGCGGTCATCATGCGCTGCTCCCAAGCGTCGAATTCCGCGCGCCTTGCCTTGGCGTCGCTGATCATTTCCTGTCGGATGGCGCTGGCTTGGCCGAAGTCGCCGCGCAGCAAGGCGCCGGCCTGGGCCGCGATGCCGCCGATCTCCGTCCCGATCCCGCGCAGCACGAACGCGACGTTTCCGCCAAGCACGATCACCGCACGCAGGGATTCCGTCAGCAGGTTGAAGGCGTCGTCCGAGCCCTTCGCGCCGTCCGCCGTGTCCGTCAGCCCCTCCACCAAGGCGGTAAGCAGGGGCAGCAGGTCGCGCGCTACGCCAGTCGCCAGCCCGGTAAGCGCGATCTGCAGCTCGGAAACCCGGTCGTTGAACTCGTCGGCCGCCGCGGCATCGGCCGCCGTGATGCCGGCCAGATCCTCGCCGCGCTTGACCATCTCCTCGATCTTCGCGGAGCCTTCGGCCAGCGCCGGAGCCGCGCCGGCCCAGCCTTTGCCCAGAGCCTCCGCCGCCACCGCCGCGCGCAGCTGCGGGTCCTCGATGCTGACGAACAGGTCGGACAGCTGCTTGAACGCCTCCAGCGGGTCCTTCGCCGTGATGCCGATCTTCGCGAACTTGTCCGGCGCCTTGCCCATCTCCATCGTGAGCTTGTTCATGGCCTGCGCCATGCCGGTCAAGTCGCTGCCGGTCTGCTTGGACATCAGCGCGAGGCCCGAAAGCCGCTCGATGCTCAGGCTCGTGGTCCTGTTCAGGTCGTTGAGCTGGTCGGAGAAGTCGATCGCCGACTTCACCCACATCCCGAACCCGAGCACGGACGCGCCGCTGAACATGCCCGCCATGGCTCCGCGCACGTTGTCCAGCGCGGACTCCATCTGCCGCGCCGCGCGCGAGACGACGCCCTGCATGCGGTCCATGTCCTGGCGCAAGCGGGCCACGTCGGCCACCATCTGCAATTCCAGTACGCCAGCAAGTGCCATGAGGTTTCCTTCAGCTTTCAGCCATGCCGCGCAGGCGCTGGCGCAGGGTTTCGGCGACGCTCGCCCGGTCGGGGGCGAAGTCTTCAAGCGGGCACGGCGCCGGGCACATCGGGTCGGCGGCGCGCGAGGTCTCAGCGAGGTATTCCTGGGACAACCGGCGAAGCAGCCGCGCCTGCCACGACTGCAGCTCGAATCCGGTGTTTTCCTGCCAGTTGCGGATCTCGGTGTGCGTGAGCGCCGCGCCTGCGTTGGCAGGCCCCACGTCCCAGAACCATTCGAGGAGATCCTCGCCCGCATGCAGCGCCGGCAGGCGAGGCTCGAAGCCCTGGCCGCGCTCGCCGCGCAGCTTCTCCAACCGGGACTTCGGGGGAGGCGGCTTGCCTGACTTCGGCGGCTCCACCTCCACCGGCGTGCTCATCCACGCAATGCAGCGGACTCGCAGGATCAGGTCGGCTGCGAGTCCTTCAAAAAATCCTTCCAGTCCCCCAGCCGCTTGGCGTTCTGGTCGGCGATGAACCCGAGGTTCGTCTCGCTGTAGATCGCCATGCTCAGGTCCCGGCCCTGCTTGCCCTCGAACTCCACGTTCTCCCAGGAGTACGTGCAGTCGGCCAGGTAGGTCGCCTTCTCCCGGATGGACTCCTCCACCGTCATGGGGGCCATCTTGCCCTTCACGTTGATGCGCTCGACCAGCCGCGTGTTTCGGTCGGCCTGGGCCTTGGCGTACTGCTTGGAGCCGGGGCTGTAGAGGTGCACGCGCATCGGCTTGCTCGTGTCGCCGTCGGCGTACATCGGGCGCTCGGCGGCGTCCTGGAGCTGGAACACGGCGGTCTCGGGGACCGAAAACTGGCGGATGTCCATGATGGTTTCCTTCGCGGGGAGGTTGAATGCCCGCGCCCCAGCCACGCCGTCCCCGCGAAGAGACGAACGCAGCCGGGGCCGGTGCAGGGGGTGGGCTCGCGCCCGGGTGATCAGGAGCCGGCGACGATCACCGTCGGCTTGCAGACTTCGAGGTCCACGGCCAGCTTGCGCACGTCGTCCACGGCGCCGTCCTGCCAGACTCGCTTGGTGACGAGCACGTCCAGGTAGTGGATCTCCCCCGTGGTCTCACCGGCGCCGGCCGGGTAGGCGATCTTCACGGAGTAGTGGTTCTTCGAGGCGAACGCGGCCTCCACGATGTCCTGGCCCGAGTCGCTGGGGATGTAGGCCATGATGAGGTTCATCACGCCGTAGTCGATCGCTCCCTTGAGCTTGTTCGTGACGCCGGTCGCCACGGGGGTGAACCTGGACACGTTGGCCGTGCCGCCATGGTCGCCGTACTGCTCGATGGAGCCGACGGCGGTGAAGGCGACGCTGGTGGCACCGTAGCCGGCGGCATCGTAGGTCGCGGGCAGGCTCGCGCTGATGGACAGCACTGCACCCGAGAGGGTTTGTTCGGAGGTACGTTCGGCCATGATTCACGGTCCTTTCGGGAAAAAGAAAACCCGCTACGCAGGACGCGGGGCGGGCGGGCTCTCCCCTGTCGGGGAACTGGGTGCCGCGGTTGCGGCGGATTCGGTCAGGCGGTCTTCTTCGCCTTGGGTGCGGGCTTGGGCGCGACGCGCTCGACGGTCACGCCGCGCGCGGCCAGTTCGGCGGTGATCTGCCGCAGGCCGGCGGCCAGGCCGACGTACTCGCCGGTGTCCACCTGGTCGTCGTAGAAGTGCCCCGGCTGCTCCGGGTCGAAGCCGGCCAGCAGGATGCGCGCGGCTCCCATCTCGCCAGCAATGCGGATCGCCGCGAGCCCGCTGTTCCTGATTTCCACCTGGTGGCCGGGCGCCAGCGTCACGCGCTCGAAGCGGTGGCCGATGTAGTGGGCGTCCAGCCCGTCGTCCTCGATGCCGGTCAGGCGCAGGCCGGCGAACTCGCGCATCTCCTGCGTCCAGTAGCGGCCGGCGTCCAGCGCCACCAGCATGTCGGCCCACGGCGCCACCTTGCAGGCGTCGTTCACGACGATGGTGCGGTGCTCGCGCAGCGACTCGGCCAGCGCCGACGTCAGGCTCGGCCCGCAGGCCATGACCGCGACCGTCTGGCCGGTCCAGATCGGCTCCGACTTCCAGGCTGTCGTCATGAGGGGCTTTCGTTGTAGGTGATGCGCAAGTCCTGCGTCTGCGCGCAGAAGCCGGCCTCGGTCATGAAATCCGGTCCCTGGCCGTCCAGCCGGCACGTCACGCCGGTGTAGCTGCCCGCGGTGCCCACGAAGTCGCGGGCAGCGCGGCGGGCCATCAGCATGGCCGAGCGGCAGGCGACATAGGTGGTCGCCATCACCGTGATCTGGACGCGCGACGTGACCTTGACCGTGCCGCCGCGGTGTCCGCCGACGGTGAGGTGGTCCGTGGTGGAAACCTCGGTGATGCCGATGCACGGCAGCGCCGTCCCCTGCGGGACCACGCCGATGATGATGCGCGCGGCTGGGATGGTGGCGATCAGCGTCGCGTCGGCCTCCAGGATCTCCCGGGCGATGACGGGGGCGCTCATGCCGCTGCAACCTCCACGCCGGAGGTGTTCATCCCGAACCGTTTGCCGGACAGGCGACGCTTCATGTGGTTCGCCGTGGCGATCACCGCCTCCTGCGCGCGCAGCTCCAGCGCCGGCCGCATGAAGGGCTTGGGCCGCGATCCCGGGTGCTCGACGCCGCGGACGAAAACACCCGGCGCGATGGCGAGGAACCCGCCAGGCTTGCGCGGCCGGATCGCGTGCGCCGACGTCCCGTACTCCACCCACATGGCGTAGTACGCCTGCTCGTAGCCCACGCGCAGCCGCCCGCCCTTGCCCTGCATGACCTTCTTCGCGCCGCTGCGCCCGCCGGCCCGCACGCTGGCGTAGACCTTTCCGCGGCGCAGGCGCGTGGAGACCCGCACGCTCCCCAGCAGCCTCTCCGTGTCCACGCTGCCGTTGCTTCGCAGGTTCTGCTTCACCTGCTCCTCCACCACCTTGGCGCCGTCGCGCATGCCGGAGCGCAGGACGGTGGCCTCCAGCTTCGCCGGCAGCTGCTGCAGGAAGGAGTTGATCTCCTTCAGGCCCTTGACTTTCACGCTCGTCATGCAGCATCCCCGCTGGTGGTGAAGTCGGCCACCATGAACTCCAGGCCCTGGCGCCGCCCGATCTCCACCGGCTGCGTCAGGATCTTCATCACCCGCTCGTCCCGGTCCAGGTAGACCACCCGCATGGCCGGCGTGATGCCTTCCACGTAGCGGGTCCGCACGCGCGCGGGGCGCTCGGCGATGTTGATCCCGCCGGCCGTGCTCTCGCCTCGGCTGGGCAGCACCTCCTGC
>DASWUI010000187.1:0-3730 GCA_036401715.1 Ramlibacter sp.
GCACCTGAGCACGTTCACCGTGAAGAACCACATGCGGCGCATCTACCGGAAGCTGGACGTGCTCAATCGCGCGCAGGCCGTCGGGAGCCTGGACCGGATGCAGCGCTTCCCGCAGCACGCTGTGCGCTGAAGGCGCCGCGACGCGCCGAGCAGGAGGAGGGAAGTTCCATGAACACGATGACCCGCAGGCTCGCCGTGCTGCTGCTCGCAGCCGCCGCAATCCTGCTCACCGGGTGCTCCAGCCCGGAGGCGAAGGTGGAAAGCTACAGCAAGCGGGGGCACGCCCTGCTCGAGAAGGGCGACCTGGTCAAGGCGCGCCTGGAATTCATGAACGCGCTCCAGATCAACCCTTCGGCCGTGCCCGCCCTGTACGGCCTCGGTGTCGTGGCTGCGCGCCACCGCGACTGGCAGGCCGCCTACCACTCCTTCTCGAAGGTGGTGGAACTCGACCCGCGGCACCTGCAGGCCCTGGTGGAAGTCGGCAGGCTGCAGGTGGCGTCCGGACAGCTGGACAAGGCGCTGCAGACGAGCGATGCGGCACTGGGCGTCGATGGCGCGAATCCCGACGTGCTGGCGCTGCGCGCCGCGATCCTCCTCAAGCTGAACGAGCCGCAGCAGGCCGTGGCGCTCGCGAACCGGTCGCTGGCGGCCAGCCCGCGCCACGTCGACGCGCTGGTGGTGCTGGCGATGGAGCGCATCCAGGCGGGCGACGCCGAACGCGCCGTGGCCTTCCTGGACCGGGGCCTCGAGGCCAACGAGCGCAACGTGTCGCTGCAGATGCTCAAGGTTCAGGCGCTGGAGAACCTGGCGCAGCCGCAGCGCAGCGAGCAGGTGCTGCGCAGGCTGGTGGCGCTGTTCCCCGGAAACATGGAGTACCGCTACCTGCTCGCCGGCTTCCATGCGAACCACAGGCAGTTCGACCAGGCGGAGGCGGAACACCGCAGCATCGTCAAGCTGGCGAAGAACTCCACGGCGTCCGTCGTCGAACTGGTGCGCTTCCTGGCCGCCACCCGGGGCGTGCAGGCGGCCGCGTCGGAACTGGAGACCGTCATCCGCGCGCAGCCCGATGCCCATGAACTGAAGCTCGCGCTGGCGCCGCTGCGCATGCAGCAAAGGCAGGAGCAGGCGGCGATCGCGCTGTGGCAGCAGGTGATCGCGGACGCGGGCGGCAAGCCCGCGGGAATCCGCGCCCGCGGCGCCCTCGCGGCGCATCACCTCGCGCGCCGCGAGAAGGACGCCGCCAGGCCGCTGATCGAGCAGATGCTGGCCGCCGACGGCCGCGATGAGGAAGGCCTGCTGCTGCGGGCGGGCATCGCGATCGACGAACGCAGGCTGGACGATGCCGTGATGGACCTGCGCAGCATCCTGCGCGACGCCCCCGAATCCCCGCGCGCACAGCTGATGCTGGCCCGCGCGCACGACCTGCAGGGCCTGCGGGAGCTGGCGACGCAGCACTACGCGAACGCCGCCCGCATGGGCCGCTACGCACCGCAGTTCGCGATGCCCTATGCGGTGAACCTGGTGAACACGGGCCGCCCCCGGCAGGTGGAACCCGTGCTGCGCGAGCTGCTGCGCGCGCATCCCGGCCACCTTCCCGCCCTCCGGCTGCTGGCCCAGTCGCACCTGCGCGCGGGCGACCTCGTGGCCGCCCAGGCGGTGGCCGACGAGGCCGCCAGGAGCGAAGCCGGGGCGGCGACGGCCAGCCAGATCCAGGGGGCGGTACAGGCCGCGCGCAGGGACTTCAGCGGCAGCATCGCGGCCTACCGGAAGGCCTACGAACTCGCGCCCGGCGACGCGCAGGCCATGCTGTCCGTCGTCCGCAGCTACGTCATCGCCAACCGGCAGCGCGAAGCGCTCTCCTTCCTCGACTCCGTGCTCGCCGCCGCTCCCGGCAATGCGCCGGCGCGCGTGCTGCGCGGCCAGCTGCTCGCGCAGGGGGGCAGGACGGACGCCGGGTTGCAGGTCCTGTACGAGGCCATCGAGCGGGAGGCCGAGGGTCCCATGGCGTACCACGCGCTGGTGGCGGTCCTCATAGGCACCGGCAAGGCCGGCGAGGCGCTCGCGGTGGTGGACCGCGGCCTGCGCGCGCACGCCGGGGACTTCTCGCTGCGGCTGTCGCGGGCGGGCCTGCTCGAAACGCTCGGCAAGCCGGAGGAGGCCATCGCGGCCTACGAGCAGCTGGTCGCCGAGCGTCCCAACGCGGTGATCGCGGCGAACAACCTCGCCGCCCTGCTGGCGGACCACCGCAAGGACCCGGCGAGCGTGCGCCGCGCCTACGAGCTCGCGCAGCGCTTCCGCTCCTCGGAGATCCCGCACCTGAAGGACACGGCGGGCTGGACGGCGCACCTCGCGGGCAAGACGCGCGAAGCAGCCGACCTGCTCAAGGGCGCGGCCGGCGGCGCGCCGGACCTGGCCGTCGTCCACTACCACTACGGCATGAACCAGCTCGCCCTGAACAACACCAAGGCCGCCCGGGAAGCGCTGCAGCGTTCGGTCGAACTGGCGAAGGCATCCCCCTTCGCGCAGGTCGGTGAGGCGCGCAAGGCCCTGCAGGGCCTCTAGGCCAGGGATGTACGAAGCGTACTACGGCCTGCGGGAGAAGCCCTTCTCCATCCAGCCCGACCCGGAGTTCCTCTTCATGGGCAAGAGGCACCGGCTGGCGTTCACGATGCTGGAATACGGCATCCACAACCGGGTCGGCTTCTCCGTGATCTGCGGCGAGATCGGCTGCGGCAAGACGACGCTCGTGCGCAAGCTGCTCGCCGCCGTGGACGACTCCATCACGGTCGGGCTGGTCTACAACACGCACGCGGAGATCGCGGATCTGCTCGAGTGGATCATGCTGGCCTTCGGCCAGCCGTACAGCGGCATGTCCCAGGTCGAGCGCTACGACCGCTTCCAGCAGTTCCTGGTGGCCGAGTACTCCGCCGGCCGGCGCGTCGTCCTCATCGTCGACGAGGCGCAGAACCTGCACGCCGGCGCGCTGGAATCGCTGCGCATGCTGTCCAACATCAATGCCGACAAGGACCAGCTGCTGCAGATCATCCTGGTGGGACAGCCGCAGCTCAAGGCCCTGCTCGCCCGCCCGGACCTGCACCAGTTCACGCAACGCATCGGCGTCGAGTTCTTCGTTCCGCCGCTGGCAGCCGCCGAGGTGGGCCAGTACGTGCGGCACCGGCTGCACGTGGCCGGCCGCGACGAGCCCCTCTTCTCGGCCGAGGCACTGGAACGCGTCGCCGCGGTCACCCGGGGCGTGCCGCGCAGCATCAACATCCTCTGCGATACGGCCCTGGTCTACGGGTTCTCCGCCGAGGCCGCCACCATCGGCGTGGAACTGGTGGAGGAAGTGCTGCAGGACCGCCGCGAGTACGGCGTGCTGCCGGAGTCCGCGAGCCCGTGAAGCCTCAATAGTAGTCTTCGGCGCCCGCCGGCTCGGCGACCTTGTTCACGACGACGCCGGCCACGTTCCACGAGGCGAGGTGCCGCTGCGCTTCCTCCAGTTCACGCCGGCTGCTGCTGCCGCTGCCCACCACGAGCAGCACGCAGTCCACCCGGGGGAGCACCGCGATCACGTCGTCGACGGCCGTCACCGGAGGCAGGTCAAAGATGATGACGCGCTCGGGATACTGGTCCCGCAGGCCGCGGATGATGCACGCCACCCGCTCGGACGAAAGCACCTCCGCCGCGCCGGGCACCTTGCGCTGGGTGGCGAGCACCAGGAACTTCGGAA
>DASWUI010000188.1:0-1538 GCA_036401715.1 Ramlibacter sp.
TGGTCGGCCTGGGCCTGTTCTTCTTCGGCGCCGAGGGCTTCCGCAACCCGAGCTTCTGGGACAGCCGCTTCTCCGCCGGCGCGGTCGCGCTGACCGGCCAGACCATCATCATCTTCCTCGCCTCGATCGCGCTGATCGTGCTGCTGTACCTGTTCTTCGAGCGCACGCTCACCGGCAAGGCGCTGCGCGCGACCGCGGTCAACCGCGCCGGCGCCCGCCTGATGGGCATTTCCTCCAGCGGCGCCGGCCGCATGGCCTTCACCATGGCGGCCCTGATCGGCGCGCTGTCGGGCCTGCTGATCGGCCCCACCACCACGATCTTCTACGACAGCGGCTTCCTCATCGGCCTCAAGGGCTTCGTCGCCGCCGTGTTCGCCGGGCTGGCGAGCTACCCGCTGGCACTGGTGGGCGCGCTCGCCGTGGGCCTGCTGGAGAGCTTCAGCTCCTTCTGGGCCAGCGCGTTCAAGGAAGTGATCGTTTTCGCTTCCATCCTGCCGGTGCTGCTGTGGCGCTCGCTGTCCGACCCCCATGGGGAGGAGCATTGATGCAGGGCCTGCGCCGCTTCGCCTTCCCCGCGTTCGCGCTGCTGATGCTGGCCCTGCCGGCATTGCCGGTGCCGGACTTCTGGATCACGCAGAGCAACTACATCGGCCTGTACGCGCTGGTCGCGCTCGGCCTCGTGCTGCTGACCGGCGTGGCCGGCCTCACGTCCTTCGGCCAGGCGGCCTTCGTCGGCATCGGTGCCTACACCGCCGCCTTCATGGCGGTGAAGCTGTCCGCCTCGCCCTGGCTGGCGCTGGCCGTCGGGGTGGCGCTCGCCGTGGCCGCCGCGATGCTGCTGGGCTCCATCACCCTGCGCATGTCCGGCCACTTCCTGCCGCTGGCGACCATCGCCTGGGGCCTGGTCCTCTACTACTCCATGGGCAACATGGACTGGCTGGGCAAGTACGACGGCATCCTGGGCGTGCCCACGCTGCACTTCTTCGGCCTGGACCTGGGCACCGGCCGCGGCCTGCACGCGCTGATCTGGGCGATCGCCCTGCTCGCCGCCTGGGGCTGCGCCAACCTGCTCGACTCGCGCCCGGGCCGCGCGATCCGCTCCATGAAGAACGGCGCCACGATGGCCGAGGCCATGGGCATCTCCACCTTCCGCTACAAGCTCAACGTGTTCGTGCTGGCGGCGGTCCTGGCGGCCCTCTCCGGCTGGCTGTTCGCCTTCTTCCAGCGCACGGTGAACCCCTCGCCCTTTTCCATCAACAAGGGCATCGAATACCTGTTCATGGCGGTGCTGGGCGGCGTGTCGCACGTGTGGGGCGCCTTCCTCGGCGCCGCGGTCGTGAAGCTGACCGAGGACCAGCTGCAGGTGCTGCTGCCGAAACTGATAGGCACCAGCGGCAACTTCGAGACCATCGTGTTCGGCATCGTGCTGGTCGTGGTGCTGAAGTACGCGCCCGACGGCCTGTGGACCTTCGTGCAGCGGCGCCTGCCGCGCGCGGACCGCAAGCGCGACTGGGAAGGCGCGCCGCCGCTGCCCGCGC
>DASWUI010000189.1:0-1785 GCA_036401715.1 Ramlibacter sp.
CGTAGTGCTCCGTGAAGCTGGTCAGGCTGCGGATGCCGCGCAGGTCGAACAGCACCTGCCTGACGGTCCAGGCGCTGGTCTCCACGCCCAGCAGCTGGATCAGCGACAGGAACTGGCCCAGCGTGGGCTGGCCGCTCATCCGCACGACGGAGTAGCCCTCCCTGTGCTCGACGTCGAAGCTCAGGCTCATGGGCACGAGCATACGGCAAGCGCAGGCGTGCGCGCGTTGGCATTTTCCTGACTTGTCCGACATGGCACAGCAGGTGGGACGGCGACTACACGGCCGTGCCAGCGCGTAGCACGGCGGCGTGCGGGGCTCGGCTGGAAGGAAGCACAGCCCTGTGCGTGAAGCAGCTTGTCCTACCTCCCTGTCGCTGGCCGTCCGACGGGTCGTGCCACCCTTTGCACACGCGACGCGAGGCGGGCGCTCGTTAATTTCCCACCGTGCGGTCTCGAACCGTCACGCAACTCAGGAAGGAACCAGGATGAAAGCAAGCAAGCACACCCTCTCGGCACTCGTCGCGGCCGCGGCACTGGCACTCGGCGGCGTCGCTGTCGCGCAGTCGTCGGGCAGCACCGGCAGCGCGGGCACCGGGACCGGCGCGGGCGCTTCGGTCGGCGCCACCGGCGGGACCACCGGCAGCATGGGCGCGGGCACGGGCAGCACGGCGGCCGGCACGGGCCTCGGCGCTTCCGGCGATACCACCGGTACGGCCGGCACCACGGGCAGCGCGGGCATGACCGGCGGGTCGACCTCCGGTTCGGCGACCATGGGCGCGAGCGGCGCCGCCAGCGGAACGGACACCGGGTCCGCAGGCGCTTCCATGAGCGGATCGGCCGACGCCAGCGCCAGCGGCATGGGCGACACCAGCGGTGCGCGTCCGGCCCGCGCCGACCGCAACTGACGCAGCCGCAAGAAGCTCCCTCTTGCCAGCGGCGCACGGCCGCTGGCTTTTTTTTTTCCTCTGCCGCGTCCGCGCGGCCCCGGCACATCGCATGAGGGCGCGGGGCTCGCGTGCTCACGCCATCCTCCTCCGTCGGGGCGACCTGTGCGTGCAGGGCCGCGCCTATTGTTCGTGCCGTCGGTGGCGCGGCAACAGGCATGCACCACTGGCGCCAGCCGCAGGCGGCGCAGCGCGCCGCCTGCGGGCCAGCTCACCTGACCAGAGGAAACCACCATGAACCGCAAGATCGCTCTCGCCCTGCTGCTCGTTTCCGCCGGCGCGTACGCCGACGACATCACGATGGAGCCGCCTTTCGTTCCCACGCTCACGCGGGCGCAGGTGCTGCACGAACTGCAGCAGGCCCGCCAGGCGCCCAACCCCTGGGCCGACGAATACAACCCGGTGCTGGACTTCAAGAGCTCGCGCACGCGCGAGGACATCACCCTGGAGTACATCCAGTCGCGCGACACGGTGGGCGCCTTCAACGGCGAGGACAGCGGCTCCATGTCGCTGGCGCGCGGCGCGCGGCCGCAGCCCGCCGGCAACCGCATGGCGGAGGACGGCACCAACCTCGCCGGCGCCGCCGAAACCGCACCGTAAGCGCTCATCCCCGCAAGAGGAGGGGACACGGGAGGCGCGGCCGCCCCTGCGGCGCCAGCGTCGGACGGCGGCCCACGCGATCCGTGGGCCGTGTCTCACGCGGCTCGTCCGCGTGGCGCTCCAACAATGCAGCTCCATCGTCAGCGGGAGAGACATTCCATGAAGAAGCTCGCATTGGTGCTCGCGGCCGCCGCGACACTGGCCGCCTGCAGCAAACCGGTCGAAACCGCCTCCACCGTCG
>DASWUI010000190.1:0-3681 GCA_036401715.1 Ramlibacter sp.
CGATCTCCGGGATGGATCCCGGGGCTAGCCCGGGATGACATGTGTGATGTCTGTCTGTCTGCCTGTGTGCGCGTGCCGGCCGAAGCCTCAGTTGTCCGCCGTCAGCTTGCGCTCCGTGATGATCTTCTTCCAGCGCGTGCGGTCCTTCTCCAGCATGGCAGCGAACTGCTGCGGCGTGCCGCCGGCCGGCTCGATGCCCAGGCGCGCCAGGCGTTCCTTCACTTCCGCATCCTGCAGCGCCTGGTTGACGGCGGTGTTGATGCGCTGCACGAGCTCGGCCGGCAGTCCCTTGGGCCCGTACATGCCGAACCAGGTCACCGACTCGAAGCCCGGGATGGTCTCGGAGATCGGCGGCAGGTTGGGCAGCAGCGGCGAGCGCTTCAGGCTGGTGATGCCCAGCGCGCGCAGGCGTCCCTGCTGCACGTGCGGCAGGCCGCTGGGCAGCGAGTCGAACAGCACGTCGACCTTGCCGCTGGCGAGGTCGGGAATGGCCAGGGCCGTGCCCTTGTAGGGGATGTGCACCAGGAACAGGCCCGCCTGCGCCTTGAAGTATTCGGCGGTGAGGTGCACCACCGTGCCATTGCCGCTGCTGGCGTAATTGAGCTTGCCCGGGTTCTTGCGGGCGTAGTCCACCCACTCCTTCACCGTCCTGGCGGGTGCGCTGTTGGGCACCAGCATGATGCTGGGCGCATCGCCGACGTGCGCGATCGGCGTGAAATCGCCGACCGCGTCGTACGGCAGCCTGGCGCCGAAGCTCGGGCCGATGCTGTGCGTGCTGCTGGTGGCCAGCAGCAGCGTGTAGCCGTCGGGAGCGGCCTTGGCGACGATGTCCGAGCCGATGCTGCCGCCGGCGCCCGGCTTGTTGTCCACGACGATGGTCTGGCCCAGGCGCTCCCCCAGCTTCTGCGAGAGCGCGCGGCCGAAGATGTCGGTGGCGCCGCCCGCCGGGAACGGAATCACCAGGCGGATCGGCTTGTTGGGGTAGCCCTGCGCATGGGCCGCGGGAGCCAGCAGCGTCGAGGCAGCGAGCAGGAGGGTGGCGAGCAGCTTCATGCCGGCATCATAGGAAGCGGCACAGGAAAGGAAAAGCGAATAGTGCTTTAGCCGGACTAAACCTTTGCTTTAGGATAAGGAATGAGCAGCATCCGCCTCCTGAAGACCTTCGCCGCGGTGGCGGCCGAGGGTTCGTTCGCCGCGGCCGCCTCGCGGGTCGCGCTGACGCAGGCGGCGGTCGGCCAGCAGATGCGCACCCTGGAAGCCGAGCTGCGCCGCCCGCTGTTCCAGCGCCAGGGCAAGTCGGTGGTGCTCAACGATGCGGGCCGCGCGCTGGTGCCCCAGGTGCGGCGGCTGCTCGCGCTGTACGAGCAGATGCTGGCGCCGGCCGAGGCGGCGGATGCGATGGCGGGGACGGTGCACCTGGGCGCGGTGGTGTCCGCGGTCCGGCCGCTGATCCAGGCCACGCTGGCGCTGAAGGCACGCCATGCGGCGCTGGACCTGCACGTGTCGGCGGCCAAGTCGATCGAGCTGATCGAGCGGGTCCAGTCGGGCGAACTGGACGCGGCGATCGCGGTGCGCGAGCCCGGCGCGCGGCCCGAACTGGTGTGGACCGCGCTCTATGCCGAACCGATGGTGCTGCTGGCGCCGCGCAAGCTGGACGAGTCCAGCCCGCGGGCGATCCTGCAGCAGCAGCCCTTCATCCGCTTCGATCCCTCGCAGCACACCGGGCGGCTGGTGGAGCGCACGCTGCGCCGTCTGCGCGTCAAGCCCGGCGAGTTGCTGGAGCTCAATGCGCTGGAAAGCATCGTGGAGCTGGTGCGTTCGGGGCTGGGCGTGTCGGTGGTGCCGCTGCTGCGCGGCGCGCGCTGGGCCGGCGACGCGAAGCTGCGGGTGATCGAGCTGCCGCGGGCGGAGGAGCGCGCGATGGCCCTGGTGCACCGGCGGGATTCGGCGAAGGGGACGGTGATAGCGGCGGTGGCGGCGGAGTTCGTTTCGGCGGCGTCGTGAGGGGCGGCCGTCTCGGGCTCGGAGGTCGTGGTGAGCCCGGAGGCAACCGCGACACCTAGCGCCCGCCCTCCACCAGCCACCGGATCAGCGCCCGCGCATCCTCCTCGCTCAACCTCTCGTGCGCCGCCACGTGGGCGAACAGCGAGCCGTGGTGCATCCGGTCCACCAGCTTCTGCTCGGTCGCGGGATCCGGACGCCCTGCGTACACGGCGTAGCGCGCCACCAGCTCCCGGAAGGAGGGCACGTTGCGGCGGGCGGGCTCGCCGTGGCAGTTGTAGCAGCCCCGGTCCGCCGCGAGCTGGGCGCCGCCCTCCGCCGCCGCCGCGGGCATCGGCAGCACCATGGCCAGCGCAAGGGCTGCCGCGAACCGTCCTGTCTTCATGGCCGGAACGATAACCCACCGCGGCGTAGACTTCCCGCATGAAAGACGCGGACATCGAGCCCTTCTTCGCCACGCTGAAGGCGGCCAACCCCATGCCGACCAGCGAACTGGAGTACAGCACCGTGTTCGAGCTGCTGGTGGCCGTGCTGCTGTCCGCGCAGGCCACCGACGCCGGGGTCAACAAGGCCACGCGCCGCCTGTTCCACGTGGCCAACACGCCGCAGGCCATCCTCGCGCTGGGCCAGGAGGGCCTGGAGGAGTACATCAAGACCATCGGCCTGTACCGCACCAAGGCGAGGCACCTGATGGAGACCTGCCGCATCCTGGTGGAAAGGCACGGCGGCAAGGTGCCGCGCGACCGCCAGGCGCTCGAATCGCTGCCGGGCGTCGGCCGCAAGACCGCCAACGTGGTGCTCAACGTGGCCTTCGGCGAGGAGGCGATGGCGGTGGACACGCATATCTTCCGGGTGAGCAACCGCACCGGCCTGGCGCCGGGGCGCACGCCGCTGGAAGTGGAGCAGCGGCTGATGGAGCGGGTGCCGAAGCCCTACCTGGAGGACGCCCACCACTGGCTGATCCTGCACGGCCGCTACGTCTGCGTGGCGCGGCTGCCCAGGTGCTGGCAGTGCGCGGTCGCGCGCTGGTGCGACTACCGGCCCAAGACCCCGCCCCCGGCGCTGCAAACCTGAGCGGTGCCGCGGGTGTCACAATGGATCGAACAAGGACACGCGATGGACCAGGACAAGGAAATCAGGGAGACGCTCGACGTCCACCGACAAAGCATCCAGGGACTGGTCGACAACCAGCTGATGCTGGCCGCCCAGGTGCACGTGCTGCAGGCGGCACTGGCGACGGTGCTGCTGCACCACGACGACCGGGCGACGCTGCTGCGCACCTTCAAGGGCTACATGAAGATCTCCAAGGAGTCGACGCCGCAGCTGGCGCGGCACATGGAAGCGCTGGAGGGCGGGATGATGGCGCTGCTGGGGCAGGATACCGAGCCGGAGAAGAAGTAGGCGACTCCATGTCATTGCGGGCTCGACCCGCAATCCATGCAGCGCCGGCGCGTAGGGGACATGGATCCCGGGTCGAGCCCGGGATGACATGTGTGGCCCGCCGCGACTACGCCGACCAGCGCCCGCCGCTTCCTAAGCCGACCAATCCCCGAACACGAACTTGAACACCCGCGGCTTCCCTTCACCCGTGCGCGTCATCTGAAGCTGCAGCTCCTTCGGCCGGGGCTGGATCGCGATGAACTTCAGCACCCCGGCACGGTGGCGGCCGCCGGCCTTCTC
>DASWUI010000191.1:0-18090 GCA_036401715.1 Ramlibacter sp.
GAAAACCCGGTGGCTCTCCCTGTCCGCCGCCGACTCAAAGAAGGAGCCTTCATGACCACCCGCCGCCTCGTCCTCTCCCGCGGTGCCGCCCTCGTTGGAGCGGCTTCCACCGGACTGCTGCTGCCCGAGATCGTGCGTGCCCAGTCCAACAGGATCCGCGTCGGCTTCATGCTGCCGTACACCGGCACCTTCGCCCAGCTCGGCGTCGCCATCGAGAACGGCGTGCGCATGGCCATCGGCGAGAAGGGCGGCAAGCTCGGTGGCCGCGAGATCGAGTGGTTCAAGGTCGACGACGAATCCGAGCCCTCCAAGGGCGTGGAGAACGCCAACCGGCTGGTGCAGCGCGACAAGGTGGACGTGCTGATCGGCACCGTGCACTCCGGCGTGCAGATGGGCATCCAGCGCGTGGCGCGCGAAAGCGGCGTGCTGAACCTGATCCCGAACGCGGGCGTGCACGCCGCCACCCGCGGCCTGTGCGCGCCCAACGTGTTCCGCACCTCCTTCACCAACAGCCAGCCGACGCTGGCGCTCGGCAAGCCCATGATGGACAAGGGCCTCAAGCGCACGGTGTGGATCACCTGGAAATACGCGGCCGGCGACGAGGCTTTCGAAGGTTTCAAGGAAAGCTACACCAAGGCCGGCGGCACGATCGTCAAGGAACTGGGCCTGCCCTTCCCCAACGTCGAATTCCAGGCGCTGCTGACCGAGATCGCGTCGCTGCGTCCGGACGCGGTGGCCTGCTTCTTCGCGGGCGGCGGCGCCGCCAAGTTCATCCGCGACTACGCCGCCGCGGGCCTGAAGGACCGCATCCCGCTGTGGGGCTCCGGCTTCCTGACCGAAGGCGTGCTGGACGCCGCCGGACCGGCCGCCGAAGGCATCATGACGACGATGCACTACGCGGATTCGCTCGACACGCCGCGCAACCGCCAGTTCCGCACGGCCTACGCCACGAACTTCAAGATGCAGCCGGACGTGTACGCGGTGCAGGGCTACGACACCGGCCTGCTGCTGGCGCAGGGCCTGGCCGCGGTCAAGGGCGACATCGGCAACAAGCAGGCGCTGTACAAGTCGCTGGAGACGCAGACCATCGACAGCCCGCGCGGCAAGTGGACCATGAGCAAGGCCCACAACCCGATCCAGGACATCTACCTGCGCCGCGTCGAGAACAAGGACAACAAGGTGATCGGCATCGCCGCCAAGGCGCTGTCGGATTCGGGGGCGGGCTGCAAGCTGGGCTGAGCCGCCTCGCTTCCCCGCCATCCCACGCATGTCATGCCGGGCTTGCCCGGCATCCATGTGCGCGCGCCACGACGGATCCCGGGTCAAGCCCGGGATGACATCCTTCGGAGCCGGGTGCCGCACACGCGCATGCCCGCCTGAACAAGAACGATGGACTTCGCCAACTTCCTGATCCAGCTCCTCAACAGCGTGCAGTACGGGCTGCTGCTGTTCATGCTGGCCGCGGGCCTCACGCTGATCTTCGGGATCATGGGCGTGGTCAACCTGGCGCACGGCAGCTTCTACATGCTGGGCGCCTACCTGGCCTGGTCGCTGGCCGCGAAGACCGGCAGCCTGATGCTGGCCATCGTGCTCGGCACCGCGCTGTCGGTGGTGTTCGGGCTGGTGCTCGAACGGGTGCTGTTCCGCCACTTCTACCACCGCGACCACCTGGACCAGGTGCTCCTGACCTTCGGGCTGATCTACATCTTCGAGGAGATGCGCTCCATCCTCTGGGGCGACGACGTGCACGGCGTGCCCGTGCCGGAGCTGCTGTCGGCCTCCCTGCCCCTGACCGACAACCTCTCCTACCCGGTGTACCGGCTGTTCATGTCGGGCCTGTGCATCGTGCTGGCGATCGCCCTGTACCTGCTGATCTCCAGGACGCGCCTGGGCATGAAGATCCGCGCCGGCGCCTTCAACCACGAGATGACGGAGGCGCTGGGGGTCAACGTCAAGCGCATCCACATGGTGGTGTTCGCGCTGGGCGTGGGCCTGGCGAGCATCGCCGGCATGATCGCCTCGCCGATCTCCAGCGTCTACCCCAACATGGGCTCGCAGGTCCTGATCATGTGCTTCGTGGTCGTCGTCATCGGCGGGATCGGCTCGGTGCGCGGGGCGCTCATCTCCGCGCTGCTGGTCGGCCTGGTGGACACCTTCGGCAAGGTGCTGCTGCCGCAGGTCGCGGGGATGCTCGTGTACATGCTGATGGCCGCCGTGCTGCTCTGGAAGCCGGAGGGCCTGTTCAAGCAATGAGCGCCACCCAGACCAACCTCGAGCGCCTGCCGCGCGGCCTGCAGGTGGCGCTGGCGCTGGGCCTGCTGGCGCTGCTCGCCTTCCCCTTCTTCGGCACCGACTTCTACACGCAGATGGTCGCGCGCATGATGATCCTGGCCATCTTCGCCATGAGCCTGGACCTGCTGCAGGGGGTCACCGGGCTGGTGTCGCTGGGCCATGCGGCGTTCTTCGGCCTGGCGGGCTACGCGCTCGCCTTCCTGATGCCGCAGGACCAGGCCGCGAGCCTGTGGTGGACGCTGCCGGCCGCCATGGCGGCCTCGGGACTCGGCGCGCTGGTGATCGGCTTCTTCGTGGTCCGCACGCGCGGCATCTACTTCATCATGGTCACCATGGCCTTCGCGCAGATGGTGTTCTACCTGTTCTTCGACAACAAGGTGCTGGGCGGCTCCGACGGCATCTACATCAATTTCAAGCCGGCGGCGGGCCTGTTCGACCTGGAGAACAAGCGCGTCTTCTACTACTTCACCCTGGCGGTGCTGGTGCTGGTGTACTTCTTCCTGCGGCGGCTCCTGTTCAGCCCGTTCGGCCGCGCGCTCGCCGGCATCCGGGTCAACGAGCACCGCATGCGCGCCATGGGCTTCGGCACCTTCGGCTACAAGCTCGCGGCCTTCACGCTCGCCGGCGCGCTCGCGGGACTCGCGGGCTACCTGTGGGGCGCGCAGACCGGCTTCGTCAACCCGGAGCTCATGGGCTTCCACACCAGCGCGCACGCGATCATGATGGTGATCCTCGGCGGCATGGGCAACTTCGCCGGCGCGATCCTCGGCGCCTTCGCTTTCGAGTACCTGCTGCACGAGTTCAAGGACCTCCCGACCATCGGCAGCTTCAATGCCGGCAAGCACTGGCAGTTGTGGATGGGCCTGTTCATCGTGCTGATCGTGGCCTTCGCGCCGCGCGGCCTGCTCGGCCTGCTGGAACGCGCGCTGCGCCGCAGGGAGCCCGGAGGTGACTGAGGCCCTGCTGCGCGCGCGCGGCGTGACCAAGCGCTTCGGCGGCCTGGCCGCGGTGAACGACGTGACGCTGGACCTCTGGCGCGAGCGCATCCACGCGGTGATCGGCCCCAACGGCGCCGGCAAGTCGACCCTGACCAACCTGCTCTCCGGCGACCTCGCCCCCACCACGGGCAGCATCACGCTGGGGAGCCGCGACGTGACCGGCTGGAGCCCGGAGCGCATCTCGCGCGCCGGCCTGGGGCGCAGCTACCAGAAGACCAACATCTTCCTGCCGTTCACAGTGTGGGAGAACATCCGCCTGGCCGCGCAGTCGCGCACGCCGCATCCCATGGGCTGGCTGCGCCTGGCCGGCAACATCCGCGCGGCGAACGAACGTGCCGAGCGCGCCCTGGAACTCGCCGGGCTGCAGGGGCGGCGCCACCACGTCGCCGGCGCCGCGAGCCATGGCGAACAGCGCCAGCTGGAGATCGCGATGGCGCTGGCCACGGACCCGCAGGTGCTGCTGCTGGACGAGCCGCTGGCGGGCATGGGCACGGCGGAAGCCGAGCGCATGGTGGCACTGCTGCTGCGCCTGAAGAAGGACCACGCCATGATGCTCGTGGAGCACGACATGGATGCCGTGTTCACGCTGGCCGACCACCTCACGGTGATGGTGAACGGGCAGGTGATCGCCAGCGGCACCCCGGCGCAGGTGCGCGCGGATCCGGGCGTGCAGACGGCCTACCTGGGGGAGGAGCATGCCTGAACGCCTGGTCGACGCGCGCGGGCTGCAGACCTATTACGGCGCGAGCCACGTCCTGCGCGGCGTCGACTTCCACGTGGACCGCGGCGAGACCATCGGCCTGATGGGCCGCAACGGCATGGGCAAGAGCACCCTGCTCAAGACCCTGATGGGACTGGTCAGGCCGCGCGCGGGAACGGTCGAGGTCATGGGGCGCGACATGGTGGGGCGGCCCTCGTTCGAAGTCGCCCAGCTCGGCGTCGCCTACGTGCCCGAAGGCCGGGGCATCTTCGGCAACCTGAGCGTCAAGGAGAACCTGGTCATGGCCGCGCGGCCGGGCAGCGGCGGCCGGCGCGACTGGACGTATGAGCGCGTCCTGGACACTTTCCCGCGGCTGAAGGAAAGGTTGAACCACGGCGGGCAGCAGCTGTCGGGCGGCGAGCAGCAGATGCTGACCATCGGCCGTGCGCTGATGACCAACCCGGACGTGCTCATCCTCGACGAGGCGACGGAAGGGCTCGCGCCGCTGGTGGCGCGCGAGATCTGGCGCATCTGCGGCCTCATCCGCGCCAGCGGCATCTCCAGCGTGATCGTCGACAAGGCCTGGAAGCACGTGACGCAGGTCAGCGACCGCAACGTGATCCTCGTCAAGGGCGAGGTGGTGTTCCAGGGCACCTCGGCCGAGCTGCAGTCCCAGCCGCGGCTGCTCGAGCAGTACCTGGGCGTGTAAGGCTGCCGCCAGTCGGCGCGCGCGTGCCCTCGCGCGCTGCGCTTGACCTGCATCAAATCGCCCCGCGCGCGTCGCCAGACGATCCGTGGCTCATCCGTTTGGGGAGGGCCGTATGGGTGAGCTCTTCGTCGGGCAACTGCCACCTCGGCGTCAGCGCGCCGACTACGGTCGCCTGACCGGCTGCGCCCCGCGCGCATGTAGGTTCCGGCCTACGCCGCTTGATCTGCGCTTCCTTCACGCCCTCCGCCATCGCGCCAACAGAATGGCCCGCTGACAACGACGAAGGCCATGAAGCCCCATTTGCCCGACGAGGAGAGAAGCCCTTCCGTGGAGGAACGGTCCGAGGCGCAGCCGGAACGCCGTGCCACCCATCACCACCGCCAGTTCGAAGTCATGGGCGCGCACCCGACGGAGCGCGGCACGTGGTTCACGGTGTGGGCACCGAACGCACGCAGCGTGGGCGTGATCGGTTCCTTCAACAACTGGCACTGCGAGCCGCTGAACCGGCTCGACGACGGCAGCGGCCGCTGGAGCGGCTTCGTCGAAGGCGCGCGCCACGGCCAGTGCTACAAGTTCCGCATCCAGAACCAGTGGGGCCACTGGATGGACAAGGCCGACCCCTATGCCTTCCGCATGGAGCATCCGCCCGGCACGGCCTCCCAGATCTGGGACCTCTCTCACGAGTGGGGCGACGGCGACTGGATGCGCACGCGCTGGCAGCGCCAGTCGCACAGGTCCGCGATCTCGATCTACGAAGTGCATCTCGGCTCCTGGCAGCGGGAGGAGGACGGGCGCTTCCTGAACTACCGGGACATCGCGCAGCGGCTCGCGGTCCATTGCCACAACCTCGGCTTCACCCACGTGGAGCTGATGCCGATCACCGAGCATCCCTTCTACGGCTCCTGGGGCTACCAGACCACGGGCTATTTCGCGGCGACATCCCGCTACGGCACGCCCCAGGACCTGATGGTGTTCGTCGACACCCTGCACCAGCAGGGCATCGGCGTGTTCCTGGACTGGGTGCCTTCGCACTTCCCGGCGGACCCGCACGCGCTGGCGCGCTTCGACGGCACCGCGCTGTACGAGCACGAGGATCCGCGCCTGGGGTTCCACCCGGAGTGGAACAGCCTGATCTTCAACTACGGCCGCTACGAGGTCCGCGACTTCCTGATCAGCAACGCGCTGTTCTGGCTGGAGAAGTACCACTTCGACGGCCTGCGCGTGGACGCGGTCGCTTCCATGCTGTACCTGGACTACGGGCGGCGCCACGGCGAGTGGATCCCCAACGCGCAGGGCGGCAACCAGAACCACGATGCCGTGCGCTTCCTGCAGGATCTCAACACCTCGGTCTACGCCGCGTTTCCCGACGTGCACATGATCGCGGAGGAGTCCACCGCCTGGCCCGCCGTGTCGCGGCCGGTGGATTGGGGCGGCCTCGGTTTCGGCATGAAGTGGAACATGGGCTGGATGAACGACACGCTGCGCTACTTCTCGCGGCCGCACTTCTTCCGCCACTGGCACGGCGACGACATCCGCTTCTCCGCGGTGTACGCCTTCCACGAGAACTTCATCCTGCCGCTGTCGCACGACGAGGTCGTGTACGGCAAGGGCAGCCTGCTCGCGCGCCAGCCCGGCGACGAGTGGCAGCGATTCGCCGGCCTGCGCAACCTGTTCGGCGCGATGTGGACGCACCCCGGCAAGAAGCTGCTGTTCATGGGCGGCGAGTTCGGGCAGGCCGAGGAATGGCACCACGAACGCACGCTCGACTGGCACCTCTGGGCGCGGCCCTACCACGCCGGCCTGGCGCGCTGGGTGTCGGACCTCAACGCGCTGTACCGGCGCCTGCCGGCACTGCACGTGCACGACTTCGACAGCCAGGGCTTCAGCTGGCTGCCGTGCGAGCGCCACGAGAACACCATCCTGAGTTTCCTGCGGCGCGGCGGCCCGGACGATGCGCTGGTCGTCGCCATCTGCAACATGACCCCGGAGCCGCGCACCGCCCTGCGGGTGGCGATGCCCGAGACCGGCACCTGGCATGAGCTCCTCAACAGCGACGCCGCCTTCTATGGCGGAAGCGGCGTCGGCAACCTCGGGCGCGTGCAGGCCACCGCCCAACCGGTGGGCGGCTGGCCGGCCAGCGCCCTCGTCGCCGTGCCGCCCCTGGGCACCGTGATCCTGTCCAACCGACCGATTCCAACGACTGCACTGACTCAGGGAGACCCTCATGCCCGCCACTAGAAACGTCCTGGCCTTCGTGATGGCCGGTGGCGAAGGCTCGCGCCTGCACCCGCTGACCGCGAACCGCTGCAAGCCCGCCGTGCCCTTCAACGGCAAGCACCGGATCGTGGATTTCGTGCTGTCCAACCTGGTGAACTCGGAGATCTTCTCGATCTACCTGCTGGTGCAGTACAAGTCGCAGTCCCTGATCGAGCACGTGCGCCAGACGTGGACCATGGCGCGCTTCATGCCGCAGCACTTCATCACCGTGGTGCCGCCCCAGATGCGCCATGGCCCGGCCTGGTTCCAGGGCACCGCGGACGCGGTCTACCAGAACATCCACCTGATCGAGAGCATGCAGCCGGACATCGTGGCGGTGTTCGGCGCCGACCACATCTACCGCATGGACGTGCGGCAGATGATCGACTTCCACGTCAAGAGCAACGCGCACGCGAGCGTGGCGACCATCCCCGTGGAACTGAGCGAGTGCGACCAGTTCGGCATCGTGGAGATCGACGAGCGCCACCGCATCACCGACTTCCGGGAAAAGCCCCGCAGCGCCCGCCCGATGCCGGGCAGCCGCAGCCATGCGCTGGCGTCCATGGGCAACTACATCTTCAACGCCGACGTGCTGCTCGCGCAGCTCAAGCGCATGCACGAAAGCGGCGAGACCGACTTCGGCAAGCACATCCTGCCGTCCATGGTGAAGAGCCACAAGCTGGTGGCCTATGATTTCGCCACCAACATCATCGACGGCACCGAGCCCTACGAGGAGCACGCCTACTGGCGCGACGTCGGCACCATCGACGCGTACTACCAGGCGCACTTCGACACGCTGGGCGCGCAGCCGAAGTTCCGCATGACCAATCGCCATTGGCCGATCTATGCCAGCCCCGACCAGGCGGAGTCCGCCCAGATCGAGAACGGGGTCATCAACCGCTCGGTCGTGGGCTCGGGCAGCATCGTCGACGGCGCCACGCTGGACCACGCGATGCTGCGCCGCTCGGTGCTGGTCGAGCGCGGCGCGCAGCTGGAGCACTGCATCGTCATGGAGCGCTCGCGCATCGGCCGCGGCGCCCAGGTGCGGCGCGCGATCATCGACCAGGACAACGACATCCCGCCGGACGAGCGCATCGGCTTCGACCTGGAGCAGGACCGCAAGCGCTTCCCGGTGACGCCCTCGGGCATCGTCGTCGTGCCCGCGGGCGCCTTCCCCGCGCGCAAGGCCTCCGGCTCGCGCTTGCTGGCGACCATGGACGCGCTGGCGCAGGTCGGCGAGGCCTCGCCGGGGATCGCGGTGCCTGCATGACGGCGCAAGCCGTCAGCAACACCCACGCGCAGCGCATCAGCAGCCATCCGGCGCGCGCCGGTTCGGCCGCCTGCCCCCCAGGCAGGCCCTGGCCCCTGGGGGCGACACCCTGCGACGGCGGCGTGAACTTCGCCGTCTTCGCCAGCGCCGCGGACCGCGTCGAGGTGTGCATCTTCGACGCCACCGGCACCCGCGAGGAGCGGCGCATCGCGCTGCCGGCGCGCACGGACGACGTGTGGCACGGCTTCGTGCCGGACCTCCCCGCCGGCACCCGCTACGGACTGCGCGTGCACGGGCCCTACGACCCGCACCATGGCTGGCGCTGCAACCCGCACAAGCTGCTGCTCGATCCCTACGCCCGGGCGATCGACCGGCCGCTGCGCGGCGCCGCGTGGCAGTACGCGTACCCGCTCGGCCACGAGCGCCGCGACCTGCACATGGACCCCCAGGACAACGCGGAGTCCGCGGCCAAGTGCGTCGTGGTGGATCCGCGCTTCGATTGGGGCGACGACCGCCACCCGGCGACCCCCATGGAAGACAGCGTCTTCTACGAGGTCCACGTCAAGGGCTTCACGAAGCGGATGCCGGAAGTGCCGGAGCACCTGCGCGGCACCTTCCTCGGCCTCGCCAGCGAACCGGCCATCGCGCACCTGAAGGAGCTCGGCGTCACGGCCGTCGAACTGCTGCCGGTGCAGGCCTTCAACGACGAGCGCCGGCTGGTCGACCTGGGCCTGGGCAACTACTGGGGCTACAACACCATCGCCTTCTTCGCGCCCGAGCCGCGCTACCTGGCGGGGGGCGACCCGAACGAATTCCGCCAGATGGTCAAGGCGCTGCATGCCGCCGGGCTGGAGGTGATCCTCGACGTGGTCTACAACCACACCTGCGAGGGCAACCACCTCGGGCCCACGCTGTCCTTCAAGGGCATCGACAACCGCAGCTACTACCGGCTGACCGAGGACCACCGGCACTACCTGGACTTCACCGGCACCGGCAACACGCTCAACGCCAGCCATCCCGCCATGCTGCGGCTGATCATGGACAGCCTGCGCTACTGGGTCGAGGAGATGCACGTCGACGGCTTCCGCTTCGACCTGGCGCCGGCGATCGCGCGCAACGGCCACGGCGCCTTCGACCACCGCAGCCCCTTCCTGTCGGCGGTGGCGCAGGATCCCGTTCTCAAGCGGGTGAAGCTGATCGCCGAACCCTGGGACCTCGGCGACCACGGCTACCAGGTGGGCGGCTTTCCGCAGGGCTGGAGCGAATGGAACGGGCAGTACCGCGACCGGGTGCGCGACTACTGGCGCGGCATCGAAGGCAGCCTGGGCGACTTCGCCGCCGCGCTGTGCGGCTCCCACGACATCTACGGTCCGTCGCGGCGGGGCCCGCGCGCGAGCGTCAACCTGGTGACGGTCCACGACGGCTTCACGCTGCAGGACCTCGTGAGCTACAACGACAAGCACAACGAGGCGAACGCCGAGGACAACCGCGACGGCGAGAGCCACAACCGCAGCTGGAACGGCGGCGCCGAAGGCCCCACCGACGACCCGGTCGTGCTCGCCTTCCGCGAGCGGCAGAAGCGCAATTTCCTCACCACCCTGTTCTGCTCGCGCGGCGTGCCGCTGCTGCTGGGCGGCGACGAGAGCGGCCGCACGCAGGGCGGCAACAACAACGCCTACTGCCAGGACAACGAAGTCAGCTGGTTCGACTGGTCGGATACGCGCCGCAACGACCCGCTGCTGCCCTTCACCCAGGCGCTGATCCGGCTGCGGCGCGAGCTGCCCGTGCTGCGCCACAATGCGTGGCTGACGGGCAAGCCGGACGAGGACAGCCGGCGCGACATCGTCTGGTACAGCGTGTGGGGCCTGGAGATGAGCTCCGAGGAATGGACCAATCCCGCGGTGCGCTGCGTGGCCGCCGTGCTGGACGCGCGCTTCGCGCCCTGCCCGCCCGACCCCGCGGCGGCCCGGTCCGTCCTGCTCGTGTTCAATGCCACGGGCGAGGCCGCCACCTTCACGCTGCCCGTCGTCGCCGGCCACCCCGGCGAATGGGCGCTGCGGATCTACACCCCCGAAGGCTACTTCGAGGAAGCCGGGGCGCGCACCTTCGCGCCGCCCGGCAAGCTGCAGCTGCTGGCCCATTCGATGGCCCTGCTGACGCAGGCACCCGAGGAGTGAACGTGCGCTGCCAGCATGACATGCCATTCGGCACCCGCCTGGACGCCGGCGGGGGCGTCACCTTCCGCCTGTGGGCGCCGGCGGCGCAGCAGGCGCAGCTGGCCATCGAGACCGGCAGCGCCAGGCCCGAACTGCACCCGGCCGAGGCCGATGCCCAGGGCTGGTGGGAGTGCACGGTGCCGCATGCGACGGCCGGTACCCTGTACCGCTGGCGCATCGACGGCGGCCTGCTGGTGCCCGACCCGGCCTCGCGCCAGAACCCCGAGGGGCCGCACGGCCCGAGCTGCGTGGTGGACCCCCGGCAGTTCGAGTGGGACAGCGCCTGGCACGGCCGGCCCTGGCACGAGACGGTGCTGTACGAACTGCACGTCGGCACCTTCACGCCGGAAGGCACCTTCGCCGCGGCGGCAGGGCGCCTGCAGGCCCTGGTGGACACCGGCATCACCGCCATCGAACTGATGCCGGTGGCGGACTTCGCCGGTCGCTTCGGCTGGGGCTACGACGGCGTGCTGCCCTACGCGCCGCACCCTGCCTACGGCACGCCGGACGACCTCAAGCGGCTGGTGCAGCAGGCGCACCGGCTCGGGCTCATGGTGTTCCTGGACGTGGTCTACAACCACTTCGGCCCGGAGGGCAATTACCTCCATGCCTATGCGCCGGGGTTCTTCTCCCGGGACAAGAAGAGCCCGTGGGGGGCCGCGATCAACTTCGACGGCCCGGACAGCGGCCCGGTGCGCGAGTTCTTCATCCACAACGCCATGTACTGGGTGCAGGAGTACCGGTTCGACGGCCTCCGGCTGGACGCGGTGCATGCGATCAGCGACGACGGCCCGGTGCACGTGCTGCAGGAGCTTTCGCAGCGGGTGCGCGCGGCCACGCACGGCCGCCACGTGCACCTGGTGCTCGAGAACGAGGACAACGGGCACGAACACCTCGCCGGCACGCCCCAGCCGGGCCGCTACGACGCGCAGTGGAACGACGACTTCCACCACGTCCTGCACGTCGCCATGACCGGCGAGACGCACCGCTACTACCACGACTACGGCGACTCGCCGCTGGACCTGCTGGCGCGCTCCTTCACCCATGGCATGGTGTTCGAGGGTTCGAAACGCAGGGAAGGCGGCGCCCGCGAAACCGTGCAGGCCGCGCCGGCACAGGTGCTGTCGGCACTGGTGAACTTCGCGCACAACCACGACCAGGTGGGCAACCGCGCGCGCGGCGAACGGCTGCGCTCGCTGGTGCCGGAGGAAGCCGCGCTGCTGCCCACCCTGCTGGCGTTGCTGACGCCGGCGATTCCGATGCTCTTCTTCGGCGAGGAATGGGGAGCGAAGGAACCCTTCCTCTATTTCGCCGACTGGGATGGCGAACTGCGCGAGGCCGTGCGCGCCGGCCGCAAGCGCGAGTTCGGCCACGGGCACGCCAGCGACCTGCCGGACCCGTGCAGCGACCGGACTTTCGCCGCCAGCCGCCCGGATCCCGCGCATGCGGAGGCCGAATCGGCGAAGGCCTGGCGCGAGGAGGTTCGCGCCGCGCTGGCCGCGCGCCGCCGCTGGATCACGCCGCGCCAGCCGCTGCTGCTCACGGGCAGGCATTCGGCGCAACGCGTCGGCGAACGCGGGCTGGCGGTGCAGTGGCGCTACGACGACGGCAGGATGCTGGGGCTGGAACTCAACCTCGGACCGGAAGCGCTGCAGGTGGAGCCGCAGCACCTGGGCCCGGTCGAGGCGCAACCGGTCTTCAGCCACCGCTGCCCGCCCGACACGCCGCGGGGTACCTGGCCGGCGTGGAGCGCGCGCTGGACCCTGGGCGGGGAGATCACGCTGTGAATGCGCCCGCGGAACTGGCTTCGCTGTCGCTGGCCGAACAGGCGCGGCGCCTCGGCGTGGCCGACCGCTACCACGGCTTCTGGGGCAAGGAGGAGATCGTTCCGGAGGCGGTGCTGCAGCGGGCGGTGCAGGCGATGGCAGGGGACGGCCGCGCGCCGGCGCAGCAGCACCTGGGCCTGCCCACGGTGCACGTGGGCCGCGAAGGCGAGGCGATCATGCTGCGCTGGGCGAGCCACGAAAGCAGCGGCGCACTCTGGCGGCTGGTCGTCGAGGACAACGGCTACGAGCTCGCCAGCGGCGACCTGCAGCGCAGCTACCAGGAAGCCTCGGTCGTGCTGCCCGAGAAAATGGCCGCGGGCTACTACCGGCTCACGCTCGAAGGCGCGCCCCCCCACGAATTCTGCCGGGTCGTCGTCGCGCCGCGCCACTGCCACGTGGCACCCGGGCTGCAGCAGGGGGAACGCTGGTGGGGCTGCACGATCCAGCTCTACGCGCTGCGTTCCTCCCGTGACTGGGGCATCGGCGATTTCGGCGACCTGCGGCGGCTGTGCGACGCCGCCGCGCACCAGGGCGCCTCCTTCATCGGCCTGAGCCCGCTGCACGCCCTGTTTCCCCACAACCCGGGAGTGGCGAGCCCGTACAGCCCCTCCAGCCGCAAGGCGCTCAACCCGATCTACCTCGACGTGCAGACGCTGGTGGACCTGAGCGGCTGCGAGGAAGCGATGCAGCGGGTGCAGTCCGAAAGCTTCCAGGAGCGGCTGCATGCGCTGCGCGAGGCGGAGATGGTCGACTACGAAGGCGTGGCCGCCGCCAAGGACGAAGTGCTGCGCATCCTGTGGCGCCATTTCGAGCGCCACGAGCTGGACAAGGACCGTTCGCGCGGCGCGCACTTCCTGGCCTACATGCGCGAGCGCGAACCCACGATCGGCCGCCATGCGCTGTTCGAGGCCCTGCAGGAGCACCTGTTCGCCGCCGACCCGAACGCCTGGGGCTGGCCGGCCTGGCCGGAGGAATACCGCGACCCGGCGGGCCCGGCGGTGAAGGCCTTCCAGGAACGCAATGCATCGGCCGTGCGCTTCCGTTTCTGGCTGCAGTGGCTCGCCGAGGTGCAGCTGGAATCCTGCCAGCGCTACGCGCGCACGCGCGGCATGGGCATCGGCCTGTACTGCGACCTGGCCGTGGGCGTCAACGGCGGCGGCGCCGAGACCTGGATGGAGCACGAGCTGTATGCCCTCGGCATGCACGCCGGGGCGCCGCCGGACCCGCTGGCGCCGACCGGGCAGGACTGGGGCCTGCCCCCCTGGAGCCCTCAGCGGCTGAAGCAGGCGCGCTACCAGCCCTTCATCGACACCCTGCGCGCCAACATGCGGCACAGCGGCGCGCTGCGCCTGGACCACGTGATGGCGCTCATGCGGCTGTACTGGACGGGGCCGGACGGCGGCACCTACGTGGAGTACCCGCTGGAGGACCTGCTGGGCGTGCTGGCGCTGGAAAGCCATCGGCACCAGTGCATGGTGATCGGCGAGGACCTGGGCAACGTCGCGCCCCGCATGCGCGAAGCCATGCGCGAAGGCAACCTGCTTTCGTACCGGCCGCTGCTGTTCGAGCGCGAGGACGACGGCGGCTTCAAGCGGCCGGCGCACTGGCAGCCCAAGGCGCTGGCGGTGGTCAGCACGCACGACCTGCCGACGCTGCGCGGCTTCTGGCTGGGCGAGGACATCGAGCTGGCCTCCAGGCTGCAGCTGTACCCGGACCCCGCCGCGCACGAATCGCAGGTGCTCGACCGGGCCCAGGACCGCGCCCGGCTGCTGCTGGCGCTGCAGCGCGAGGAGCTCCTGCCCGAAGGCGCGACCGTGCAGCCGACCTCGCTGCCCGACGCCACGCAGGCGCTGGTCGATGCCGTCTATGCCTTCCTCGCCCGTACGCCCTGCTGGCTGGTCGGCGTGCAACTGGAGGACGTCACCGGCCAGCTGCTGCAGGTGAACGTGCCCGGCACCACCGAGGATCGCTTCCCGAACTGGCGGCGCAGGCTGTCCGTCACCGTGGAAGCGCTGGGCAGCGATGCGCGCTGGGCGTCGCTGGCCGCGGTGCTGCGCGCCGAACGCAGCGGCCCCACGCCCCTGGACACCGCGCCGCTCGAACTGCCCGCGCTGGACACGGCCAACGTGCCCTGCGGCACCTATCGCGTGCAGTTCCACAAGGGCTGCACCTTCGAGCACGTCGGGCAGGCCGTCCCGTACCTGAAATCCCTGGGCGTGAGCCACCTGTACAGCTCGCCCTACCTGCGCGCGCGCCCCGGCAGCACGCACGGCTACGACATCATCGACCACGGCGCGCTGAATCCGGAGGTGGGCGACGAGCATGCGCACCTGCGCCTTTGCCAGGCGCTGCGGCGCAACGGCATGGGCCAGATCCTCGACATCGTGCCCAACCACATGGGCGTGCTGGAGGCCGACAACGCCTGGTGGCTGGACGTCCTGGAGCATGGCCGCGCCTCCGTGCACGCGGAGACCTTCGACATCGAGTGGACCCCCGCGCAGCCCGAGATGGCCGGGCGCGTGCTTCTCCCGGTGCTCGGGGACCATTTCGGCAAGGTGCTCGAAGCCGGCGAACTGCAGCTGCACTTCGACCAGGAGGCCGGCGAGTTCGGCCTGCGCTACTGGGACCACCGCTTCCCGGTCGATCCCGCCAGCTATCCCGAAATCCTCTCCTCCCTGCCGGCGCCGCCGGCGCGCGACGACAGCGAGGGCGACAGCCACGCGGTGGTCGGCGCCCTGCTGGACTCGTTCGGGCGGCTGCCCTCCCGGGACGACCCCGACGAGGACACGCGGCGTTCGCGCGTGCGCGACAGCGCCGTGTACAAGCGCCAGCTGGCGCGGCTCGCGTCGCGCCACGAGTGGCTGTCCCGCTGGATCGATGCCTGCGTGCAGCGCCTCAATGGGCAACCGGGCGAGCCGGAGAGCTTCGACGCGCTGGAACGGCTGGTCGCCGCGCAGGCCTACCGCCTGGCGGACTGGCGGGTCGCCAGCGACGACGTCAACTACCGCCGCTTCTTCGACGTGAACACGCTCGCCGGGCTGCGCATGGAGCGCACGGAGGTGTTCGAGGCCACGCACCGCAAGGTGCTGCACTGGCTGCAGGACGGCTGGCTCAGCGGCCTGCGCATCGACCACCCCGACGGGCTGAGCGATCCGCAGGCCTACTTCGCGCTGCTGCAGTCGCGCCATGCCGCCCAGGCGGAAGTGGGCGGCCATCAGCCGCGCGCGCTCTACCTGGTGGTGGAGAAGATCCTCGCCGAGCACGAATCGCTGCCGGAGGACTGGCCGGTGCACGGCGACACCGGCTACCGCTTCGGCAGCCTGGTCAACGGCCTGTTCGTGGAGACGGCGAACGAGGACGCGCTGCTCGCCGCCTACCAGGCCTTCACGGGCGAGGCCACCGGCTTCGACGAGGTCCTCTACCAGTGCAAGAAGCTGATCATCGAGACCTCGCTGTACTCCGAGCTCAACTGGCTGGCGCACACGCTGCACCGGCTCACGCGCGGCAACCGGCGGCGCTGCGACTTCACGCGCAACCGCCTGCGCTGGGCCCTCGCCGAAGTGGCGGCGGCCTTCCCGGTGTACCGCACCTACCTGCGGGCCGACGAGCCCGCGAGCGCGATGGACAGGCGCCACATCGACTGGGCCATCGCGGCGGCGGAGCGGCGCCTGGGCAAGTCGGAAGCGACGGTGCTGGAGCACCTGCGCGAGGTGCTCCTGGGCGAAGGCGAAGCCGCCAGGCTGCCGCTGGAGGCGCGCAAGCGCTTCCTGGCGCGCTGGCAGCAGTTCACCGCGCCGGTGACGGCCAAGGCGATGGAGGACACGGCGTTCTACCGGTACGTCCCGCTGCTGTCGCTCAACGAGGTCGGCGGCGACCCGCGCAGCTTCGGCGTGTCGGTGTCCGCCTTCCACTTCGCCAACCAGATGCGCCAGCGGCACCGCCCGCACTGCCTGCTCGGCACGTCCACGCACGACAGCAAGCGCGGCGAGGACCTGCGCGCGCGGCTGAACGTGCTGTCGGAGATGCCGGCCCAGTGGGAGGACTGCCTGCTGCGCCTGTCCGGATGGGCGCAGCTGTACCTGACGCGCACGCCCAAGGAGAGCTGGCCGATCAACAACGACGTCTGGCTGCTGTTCCAGACCCTGGTGGGCCTCTGGCCCGCCCTGCCTCCCGACGAAGCCGCGCGCGAGGACCTGCGCCGGCGCGTTCAGGCCTACATGCGCAAGGCGATCCGCGAGGCCAAGCTGAAGACGACCTGGGTGTGCCCCGAGGCGGACTACGAAGACGCGGTGGAGCGCTACGTCGACGGCGTGCTGCGCCTGGGCCAGAGCCCGTTCGCCGAGGAACTGCAGAAGTTCACCGCGCGCATCGCGCCCTTCGGCTTCCGCAACAGCCTCGCGCAGCTGGCGCTGAAGTTCACGGCGCCCGGCGTGCCCGACCTGTACCAGGGCTGCGAGCAATGGAACTTCAGCCTGGTGGATCCCGACAACCGCCGGCCGGTCGACTACGCGGCGCTCGCGCGCGAGCTGGAGGGTCTGGAGGCGGTGTACCGCCAGGGCCATCCGTTGCAGGAGCACTGGAAGACCCTGAACCGCAACGCCGCCGACGGCCGCATCAAGCAGCTGGTCACCTGGCGGTTGCTGCGCCTGCGGCGCGAGCGCAGCGCCCTCTTCCGCAGCGCCAACTACGTGGCGCTGGGGGTCGAGGGCCCCGCCGCCGACCACGCGGTCGCCTTCGCGCGCGTGCACGAACGTGAAGCCGTGCTCGTGGTGGTGGCGCGACTCACCTGGACCTTGTGCCGCGGCGAAGACGAGGCCTGGGATGCGCGGCTGTGGCAAGGCACCAGCGTGCGCTGCGGACCGGAAGGCGGCGTGCGGCGCTTCCGCCGCTGGCGCAACTGGCTCACCGGCGAGGAAACCACCCTCGCCAATGGCGATGAAGCCGCCATGGACCTGCAGGCGCTGTTCGCGGCGGCCGGCGGGCTGCCATTCGCGGTGCTCGTGGCGGAAGCGGAGGCCGCTGCATGAAGATCCTGTTCGTCACACCCGAATGCGCACCCTACGTGAAGACCGGCGGGCTGGGCGACGTCAGCGCGGCGCTGCCGGCGACGCTCGCCTCCCTGGGGCACGACGTGCACGTGCTGATGCCGGCCTACCGCGGCCTGAAGGTCAGCGGCGAGATCGGCGACGGCGTCGAGCTCCCGCCCTGGGGCCCCTGGCCGGCGGCGCAGCTGGTGCCGGTGAAGATCGACAGCGGCGTGACGCTGCTGCTGCTGGCCTGCCCCGCCCTGTACCAGCGGCCCGGCGGTCCCTACGTGGACGCGAGCGGCCGCGACTACCACGACAACGCGGTGCGCTTCGGGCTGCTGTCGCGGGTGGCGGCGCAGCTGGGGACGGTGCACTCGCCGCTGCGCGGCTGGACGGCCGACGTGGTGCATGCCAACGACTGGCCCTGCGGCCTGGCGCCGCTGTACCTGGCGCAGTCGCGCATGATCTCGCCGCAGGAGACCACCGCGGCCAGCGTGATCACCATCCACAACCTGGCCTTCCAGGGCGTGTTCCCCATGGACAGCGCCGACGTGCTGGGCGTGCCGCACCACTGGCGCGGCATCGACGGCGTGGAGTTCTGGGGCGACCTGTCGATGCTGAAGGCCGGCATCCAGTTCGCCGACGCGATCACCACCGTGAGCCCGACCTATGCGCGGGAGATCCAGACCCCGGCGCACGGCGTCGGCTTCGACGGCATCCTGCGGGCGCGCGCATCGCGCTTGCGCGGCATCCTCAACGGCATCGATACCAAGCTGTGGGATCCCGCCAGCGACCC
>DASWUI010000192.1:0-6351 GCA_036401715.1 Ramlibacter sp.
GAAGAGCTGGTGGGACGGCGTGACGGCGGGCAGGGGCAAGCGCTGAACGGACGCCCATCCGGCGGAACGGGGACGGCGCTGGCGGCGTCTATCCAGGACCCCAGGGCCAGAACAGGAGAACCGCCATGGATGCGCAAACGATGCTTCGCACCGCCGTCGTGCTGCTCGCCGTCACGGCGCTCGGCGGCCTGCTGATGGCCGGCATGCGCTTCAGCGGCCGGCCGCACCCGCCGACCTTCATCACCATGGTGCACGGCCTGCTCGCCGCCTCGGGGCTGACGCTGGTGCTGTACGTGGCCTTCACCGCCGGCCTGCCGGGAAGCGGCTGGCTGGGCCTGATCCTGCTGCTGGTGGCCGTGCTGGGCGGCCTGGTGCTGAACCTGCGCTACCACTGGGAGCGGCGCGAGTTGCCGGTGTGGCTGATCCTGGTGCACGCGGCGGTCGCCGCGGCGGGCCTCGTCGTGCTGGCGATCGCGGGCTGGAACGCGGCCGGCTGAACGCCCTCGGAAAAAAACAAACCCGCTCGATGGCGGGTCTGTTCATGTCACTGGCGGAGAGGGCGGGATTCGAACCCGCGGAGGGCTATTAACCCTCACACGCTTTCCAGGCGTGCGACTTAAACCGCTCATCCACCTCTCCAGCAAGCCTGCCATTGTAGCTCAGGCCGTGACGGCGGTTCTGCGCGCTTCCTGCGGATTGGCGAGCATGGTGAGCAGCAGGTTCACGTCCGCCGGCTTGACCATGTGGAAATCGAAGCCCGCCTGCGCGGAGCGCGAGCGGCTTTCCGCCTCGCCGTAGCCGGTCAGCGCGATCAGCAGCGCGTCGTGCGACTCGGGCTGGCTGCGCAGGCCGTGCGCGACCTCGAAACCGTTCATGCCCGGCAGCCCGATGTCCAGCAGCACCACGTGCGGCTTGAATTCGCGCGCGATCGCCAGCGCCTCCTGCCCTTCGTGCGCCACCCGCACCTGGAAACCTTCCATCTCCAGCAGCGTCATCAACGTCTCCGCGGAGGCCTGCAGGTCGTCGACCACGAGGATGCGCGATGCGGCCGCCGCGGCCGGCGCCAGCTTGTACGGCACCGAGGGCGGCGGCGCGGGCACCTGGGTGCACACGTGCGCGGGCAGCGCGATGGTCACCTCGGCGCCCTTGCCCAGGCCCTCGCTGGCCGCCCAGACCCGGCCGCCGTGGAGTTCGACCAGGTGCTTGACCAGCGTGAGGCCGATGCCCAGGCCCCCCTGCGAGCGGTCCAGCGACTGGTCGGCCTGCGCGAACAGGTCGAACATGTGCGGCAGGAACTCGGCCGAGATGCCCGCGCCCTCGTCCTTGACCGCCATCTGCAGTTCGCCGTCCGCGAAGCGCGCCTCCAGGCGGATGCGGCTCCTGGGCGGCGAGAACTTGCAGGCGTTGTTGATCAGGTTGGAGAGCACCTGCGACAGCCGCACCGAATCGCCCTCGAATTCCACGCATTCCTTGGGCAGGACCACGTCCAGCACCTGCTCGCGCGCGCCGAGGCGCGGGGCGCTCGCCTCGACGGAGCGTTCGATCAGCGTGGTCAGCTGCAGCTTCTCCGGCTTGACCGCCACCTTGCCCTGCACGATGCGCGAGACATCCAGCAGGTCGTCGATCAGGCGCGACATGTGGTCGGCCTGCCGGCCGATCACGTCGCGCGCCCAGCCCAGCTTGGGCGGCAGGGACTCGGCGCTGGCCAGGATGTGCACGGCATTGCGGATCGGCGCGAGCGGGTTGCGCAGCTCGTGGGCCAGCATCGCCAGGAACTCGTTCTTGCGCCGGTCGGCCTCCTGCACGGCCGAATAGAGCCGCGCGTTCTCCATGGCGATGGAGGCCCGGCTGGCGAACTCGCGGATCAGGGCGATGCGGGTGGAGTCGAACTGGGCCGCATCCGCCAGCAGCGCCAGCGCGCCGCGGATCTCGTCGCCCGCCATCAGCGGGCAGATCGCCGCGACCCGGTCGCCCAGTCGAGCGAGGTTGAACTGCTTGTGGCGGATCACCTGGTCGGCGGCCGAGCGCAGCTCGGGCGTGAAAACCTCGCCGTCGTCCGCGCGCGGCGCCGGATGCATCTCCAGCCGCCGCACGCCGCCGTCCTTGTCGGGCAGGCCGAGGATCGCGCGGTCGCACAGCATGGGCACGCACAGCGAGAGGATCGCCGCGATCGTGTCGTCCATGTTCAGCGACTTCGACAGCACCTGGCTCGCCTCGGCCAGGAAGTCCGCGCGGTGGATCGCCTCTTCGGCCGCCGCGCGCGCCGCCTCCGAGCGGGCCAGCGCCTCCCGCTGCACCGCCTGCTTCTGCAACTGGCGGTTCATGCGGAACAGCTCCACGAACACCCGCACCTTGGAGCGCAGCACTTCCGGCACCACGGGCGACGGGATGTAGTCCACGGCCCCCAGCGCGTAGCCGCGCCGGGCCTGGAGTTCGTCCACGTAGGCCGTGATGAACACGATCGGCGTCTGCGCCGATTTCTTGTACTGCCGGATCAGGCTGGCCGTCTCCAGCCCGTCGATGTCGGGCATGTTGACGTCCAGCAGGATGACCGCGAACTCCATCTCGAGGATGTACTTCAGGGCCTCCTGCCCGGACCGGGCGCTGACGATGTTCTGGTCCAGTTCGTCCAGGACCGTGCGGAAGACGACATGCTTCTCCGGCAGGTCATCCACCACCAGGATGTTGACCTTCTCGGGGGCCTCCTGCGTCGTCGCAGTACTCGTCACCAGATCTCCTTCATGCTGCCTTGCTGACTGCCGCCCGCTACTGCTGCAACCATGCGCGCAGCACCGCCAGCAGGTCCGGGGTGTTCACCGGCTTGGCCAGGTAGTCCCAGGCCCCTGCCTCGATGCATTTTTCGCGGTCTCCCTTCATGGCCTTGGCGGTCACCGCGATCATAGGCAGGTTGCGGCCCTGCGGGAGCTTGCGGATCTCCTTCATGGTCGCCATGCCGTCCATCTCGGGCATCATGATGTCCATCAGGACCACCTGGATGCCCGGGTCGTTGGCCACGCGGTTGATCGCTTCCCGCCCATTGTCGGCCCAGACAATGTCCATGCCGTGCTCTTCCAGGACGGTGGCCAGCGCGAAGATGTTGCGCATGTCGTCGTCGACGATGAGCACGCGCTTGCCGGCGAGCGGCTTGGCGGCCTCGTAGACGTTGTCGATCACGTTGCGCTTGACCTCCGGCAGGCGCGCCACGCTCTTGTGCAGGGCGATCAGCGCCGCGTCGAACAGGCGCGCCTCGCCGTGCACTTCCTGTACCGTGATGGACTCGTCCGAATGCCAGCCGTTGCGGGAGCCCTGGTTGCCGCGGTACAGGACCAGCGGCACCGGGCCGATGCTGGCCTGCGCGGCGATCGCCCGGCGGTATTCGCGCGGATCCACGCCGCCGAAGCCGTCCTCCAGCACGATCGCGTCGAACCGGCCCTCGTCGAGCGCCTGCTGCAGCTGCTGGCCCGATGCCACCACCGTCACGTCGATCTGCTCGCCCTCGATCTGCGCCAGCAGCTCGTTGCGCACCACCTGGTCCTCCAGCGCGACCAGCAGGCTCTTCTCGCTGCGCGACACGTAGTTGTGCAGCTTCTCGAGCATGCCGTCCAGCACCTCCTTGGATCGGATCGGCTTTTCCAGGAAGGCGAGCGCGCCCGACTTGAAGGCGCGGTCCTTGCTGTCGTCCGTGGAGATCACGCACACCGGCACGTGGCGCAGCGACAGGTCGTGCTTGATGCGGTCCAGCACGCGCCAGCCCGCCATGTCGGGCAGGTGCATGTCCAGCGTCACCGCGGAAGGCTTGTGCTGGGCGGCCAGCGTCAGCGCGCCCGCGCCGACCGTGGTCACCAGTCCCTTGAAGCCCTTGCTGCGCGCCGCGTCCAGCAGGAAGCGCGCGAAGGCGATGTCGTTCTCCACGATCAGCAGGACCAGGTCGCCCTGGTGGATGCTGTCGCGGTCGTCGTTGGCGGGATTGTCGGCGGCGATCGCCTCGTCGCCCTCGACCGGCACCTCGGCCGCATCCTCGACCAGCTGGTCCTCCGCCAGGGAGGCCGCCTGCTGCTGCGCGGGCGTCGGCAGGCGCTTGGGCACGGGGGCGATCGTCTGGTCGCCGCGGTAGTCGCTCGTCACCCGGCGCGCCGTGCGGGTGGCCATGTAGACCAGCGGCAGGTACAGCGTGAAGGTGGAGCCCTGCCCCGGCGCGGACACCAGCCGGATCTCGCCGCCCAGCAGCTTGGACAGCTCGCGGCTGATCGCCAGGCCCAGGCCGGTTCCGCCGTACTTGCGGCTGGTCGAGCCGTCGGCCTGCTGGAAGGCCTCGAAGATGATCTGCTGCTTGTCCGGGGAGATGCCGATGCCGGTGTCGGAAACCGAGAACGCGATCACCTGCTGCGCCCGGTTGAGGTCCTCGTTGTCCGCGCTCCAGCCGGCGAACACTTCCTCCACGGTCAGCGTGACGTGCCCCTGGTGGGTGAACTTGAACGCGTTGGAAAGCAGGTTCTTCAGGATCTGCTGCAGGCGCTTGGCGTCCGTGACCATGGAAGCCGGCAGGTTGAGGCCGGTGCGGACGGTGAAGTCCACGTTCTTGGCCTCGGCCACGTGGCGGAAGGTGCGCTCCACGTACAGCTGCAGGTCCGACAGGCGCAGCTCGTTGACGTCCACCACCACCGTGCCGGACTCGATCTTGGACAGGTCCAGGATGTCGTTGATCAGCATCAGCAGGTCGTTGCCCGAGGAGTGGATCGTCTTGGCGAACTCCACCTGCTTGGGCGTGAGGTTGCCTTCCGGGTTCTTGCACAGCTGGTCCGACAGGATCAGCAGCGAGTTCAGCGGCGTGCGCAGCTCGTGCGACATGTTGGCCAGGAACTCGGACTTGTACTTGGACGTCAGCGCCAGCTGCTTGGCCTTTTCCTCCAGCGCCTGGCGGGCCTGTTCCACTTCCGCGTTCTTGCGCTCCACCTCCTGGTTCTGGTGCGCCAGCAGCCGGGCCTTCTCCTGCAGCTCCTCGTTGGTCTGCTGCAGTTCTTCCTGGCGGCTCTGGAGTTCCTGGGCCAGCGACTGCGACTGCGCCAGCAGGTCTTCCGTCCGCATGTTGGCCTCGATCGTGTTGATCACGATGCCGATCGATTCGGTCAGCTGGTCCAGGAAGGCCTGGTGCGTCGGGTTGAAGCGCTCGACGCTCGCCAGCTCGATCACGCCCCGCACCTGGCCTTCGAAGATGATCGGCAGCACCAGCACGTTCAGCGGCGCCGTCTCCGTCAGCCCGGAGACGATGCGCAGCGTCTCGGGGAAGCTGGAGGTCAGCATGATCTTCTTCTTGTCGAAGGCGGCCTGGCCCACCAGGCCCTGGCCGAGGTCGACCTCCTTGCCGTAGGCGCCGTGGCCGTCCGAGGCGTACGACGCCATCAGGCGCAGCTTGGGCTGCTCCTGGGTGTAGCGCAGCACGTAGAACTCGGCCTGCTGTGCCCCCACCACGGGCGCCAGCTCCGACAGGATCAGGTGGCCCACCGCCACCAGGTCGCGCTGGCCCTGCAGCATCCGCGAGAACTTGGCCAGGTTGGTCTTCAGCCAGTCCTGTTCCGTGTTCACCTGCGTGGTGTCGCGCAGGTTGCGGATCATCTCGTTGATCGTGTCCTTCAGCGCGGCCACTTCGCCCTGCGCCTCCACCGTGATGGAGCGCGTCAGGTCACCCTGCGTCACCGCGGTCGCCACTTCGGCAATGGCTCGCACCTGGGTGGTCAGGTTGGCGGCCAGCTGGTTCACGTTCTCGGTCAGGCCCTTCCAGGTGCCCGCGGCGCCCGGCACCTTGGCCTGGCCGCCCAGCTTGCCTTCCACGCCCACTTCGCGCGCCACCGTGGTCACCTGGTCGGCGAAGGTCGCGAGCGTGTCGGTCATCGAGTTGATGGTGTCGGCCAGCGAGGCGATCTCGCCCTTGGCTTCCACGGTCAGCTTCTGTTCGAGGTCGCCGTTGGCCACCGCCGTCACCACCTTGGCGATGCCGCGCACCTGCGAGGTCAGGTTGCCCGCCATGAAGTTCACGTTGTCGGTGAGGTCCTTCCAGGTGCCGCCCACGCCCTGCACGTCGGCCTGGCCACCCAGCTTGCCTTCGGTACCCACTTCGCGCGCCACCCGCGTCACTTCCGAGGCGAACGAGGAAAGCTGGTCCACCATGGTGTTGATGGTGTTCTTCAGCTCCAGGATCTCGCCCTTCACGTCCACGGTGATCTTCTTGGAGAGGTCACCGGCGGCCACGGCCTTGGTCACGTCGGCGATGTTTCGCACCTGGGAGGTGAGGTTACCGGCCATCGAGTTCACGGACTCAGTCAAGTCCTTCCACGTGCCGGCCACGCCCTGCAC
>DASWUI010000193.1:0-2286 GCA_036401715.1 Ramlibacter sp.
AGCGTGATCATGGAAAAGAAGATCGCCCGCACGCGCAGCGAGAACAGGCCGATCGCCGCCGCCAGGACGAAGGACACGGCCAGCGCCGCGGCGATGCCCACCAGCAGCGAGGTCCAGCCGGCGCCCATGCGCGTGGAGGCGATCGCCACGCCGTAGGCGCCGATGCCGAAGAACATGGTGTGGGCGAAGCTCACGATGCCCGTGTAGCCGAGCAGCAGGTCGAAGCTCGCCACCAGCACCACGAACACCAGCACCTTGGCCGCCACGTTGAGCGCCTTGATGCCGGGAAACACGAAGGGCGTGAGCGCCAGCGCCAGGAACAGCAGCACCAGGATCGCGCCCAGCACGCGGCTGCGGGGATAGTCGTCGGAAAGCAGTCGGGTCAGCATGGCGGGCTCACTTGCTCAGGGCATAGACGCCCTGCGGACGCCACAGCAGGATGGCCATCATCAGCAGGATGTTGGAGAACAGCGCCATCTTCGGCACCAGGAAACCGGTGTAGTTGGCCATCAGCCCCACCAGCAGCGCCCCCACCAGCGCGCCGGTGGTGGAGCCCAGGCCGCCGATGATCAGCACGATGAAGATCAGCACGTTGACCTGGGCACCCATCTGCGGCACCACGTTCTGCTGGTACAGGCCCCACATCACGCCGCCCAGCCCGGCCAGCGCGCTGCCCACCATGAACACGCCCACGAACAGCACCCGGATGCGGTAGCCGAGCGACTCCACCATCTCGCGGTCCTGCACGCCGGCGCGGATCAGCAGGCCGATCTTGGTGCGCGTGAGCGTCCACAGCAGCAGCGAGAACACCAGCACGCCCACCACCACCGCGATCAGGCGGTACTTCTCCACCGCCGCGTCGCCCAGGTACAGGCTGCCGCGCATGCCTTCGGGCAGCGGCAGCGGAATCTGCAGCGGGCCCCAGATCACCTTGATCAGCTCCTCGCCGATGATCATCCCGCCCATGGTGATCAGGATCTGCTTGAGGTGGTTGCCGTAGACCGGCCGCACGATGAAGCGCTCGAAGGCCAGCCCGATGGCGCCGGCCACCAGCATCGCCACCACCATGGCGGGCAGCACCGCCAGCAGGTTCCTCCACAGGCTGGCGGAGGCCGTGTAGTCGCCCATCGCGCCCAGCACGCTCGTCGCCACGAAGGCGCCCAGCGCGATGAACACGCCGTGGCCGAAGTTCAGCACGTCCATCAGGCCGAACACCAGCGTCAGGCCCGAGGCGATGATGAAGATGATCATGCCCATGGCCAGCCCGGCGACGGTGAGCGTCACCCAGGTCGAGGGCGAGCCGATGAAGGGCAGCACCAGAAGTGCGAGCACCGGCACCAGCGCCAGCGGTTTCCAGTCGAAATCCTTCAGGTTCACAGCGCCAGCCCCAGCAGCGAATGCTGCAGTTCCTCGTCCTCGGCGAGCTCCTTCATCGAGCCCGCGTGCACGACCACGCCGTTGTCCATCACGGCCACCGTGTCGCCCAGGCGCTTGGCGAAGTTGATGTTCTGCTCGACCAGCAGGATGGTCACGCCCCTGGCCTTCAGCTGCTCGAAGGCGCCGATCATGTTGTTGATGATGGCGGGCGCGAGTCCCTTGCTGGGCTCGTCGACGACCAGCAGTTCGCGCGGCTCCACGATGGCGCGCGACACCGCCAGCATCTGCTTCTGCCCGCCGGAGAGCTTGCCCGCGGGGTGGTTCCAGAACTTCTCCACGGCGGGGAACAGCGAGAAGATCCACTGCAGGCGCTCGCCGTCGATATGCGCCGCGTTCTTCGCGCCGCGCGCGGCCAGCACCATGTTCTCCTTGACGGTCAGGTCGGCGAAGATGCCCATGTTCTCGGGCACGTAGGCGATGCCCAGGCCGGCGATCTGCGGCGTGGGGGCCTGCGTGATGTCCTGGCCGGCGAAGACGATGCGGCCCTGCGAGGCGCGCCACAGGCCCATGATGGTGCGCAGCGTGGTCGTCTTGCCGGCGCCGTTGCGCCCCAGCAGCATGGTGAGCTGGCCGCGCGGCACCGTGAGGTCCACGCCGTGCAGGATGTGGTACGCGCCGATGTGCGTGTGCACCCCCTGGAGGCTGAGGAGCGCGTTGCTCATGCCGGCTCCGCCGTGCCCAGGTAGGCCTGCTGCACGACGGGCGATGCGATCACGGTGGCCGGGTCGCCGTCGGCGACGAGCTGGCCGTTGTGCAGCACGACGATGCGGTCGGCGAGCTCGCGCACCACGTCCATCTTGTGCTCCACGAGCAGGATGGTCTTGTCCTTCTGCTGCTTGAGGTCGCGGA
>DASWUI010000194.1:0-3832 GCA_036401715.1 Ramlibacter sp.
GGCGGAGACGCGCGAGCTCGCCTTGCCGTCCGCGGCGACCGCGGGGTAGGTGTGCTGCAGCTTCAGGTCGGCATCGAACAGCACGACCGTGTGCGGCAGGTAGTTGGCGGCCATGACCCAGCGGCCGTCGCTGCTGACCGCCACGTTGCGCATGTTCAGCCCGGCGCGCACCTCTGCCACCACCGCCAGGTTCCACAGGTCGTACTTGGTGATCCAGCCGTCGCGCGAGCCGAAGTACACGTAGCGCCCCTCCGGCGAGAACTTCGGCCCGCCGTGCAGCGCGAAGCGCGAGGGGAAGCGGTGGATCACCTCCAGCTTGTCGCCGTCCAGCAGCGAGACGTGGTGGTCGCCGCCCTCGACCACCACGAACAGGTTCATGGGATCCGCTTTCCACTGCGGTCTGGCGGGCCACTGCGCCGACTCGGGAACGAAGGTGCGGGAGGCGCGGATGTCCTCGTCGCTCCAGCGCGGCGCGGGGGACACGGGCGTGTAGATCCAGGCCGAGAGCGCGGCGAGGTCCGCGGCGGCCAGCTTGTCGCCGAAGGCGGGCATCTGGGTGGCGGGCCGGCCCTCCCGGATCACCCTGGCCGCCTCGTCGCGCCTGAGGCGCTGCAGGCTTTCCGGCAGCAGGGCCGGGCCCATGCCGCCCACGCGCTGCTCGCCATGGCAGGCCGCGCAGTGCGCGCGGTACAGGACCGCGGCATCGGGGGCCGCGGCTTGCGCCGCCGCCAGCGCGGGCAGCAGCAGGGACAGGGCCGCAGCCCACGGTTCACGCAAGTGCATGGCCGGCTCCGGTGGTGGCGGGCGCGGTGCCCAGTTCGGCGTCGTCCAGGTAGCAGCCCGGGTCTTCCGCCCAGGGCTGGCCCGTGAGCTGCTGCGCGCGCACCCGCGTGTTGCCGCCGCAGATGTCCACCTGCGGGCAGGCCGCGCAGCGCCCCTCCAGCGGCCGCGGCCTGCTCTTGAGGCCCGCCATCAGCGGATCCGTGCGGTCCTCCCAGATCGCGGAGAAGGGCCGCCGCCGCACGCTCCCCAGGTCGTGGTGCCACCACATGGTGTCGGGGTGCACGTGGCCGAGGTTGTCGATGTTGGCCACGCCCAGCCCGGAGGAGTTGCCGCCCCAGGCGACCAGCCGCTCGCGCAGCGGGCGGGCCCAGTGCGGCCAGCGCGCCTGCACCCACTGGTGCAGGTACACGCCGTCGGCGTCGTTGTTGCCGCTGACGAACTCGGCCGGCTCGCCGCGCCAGGCCGCTTGCCACGCGGTGTCGAACAGCAGGTCCATGGCGGCCCGCGTGGCGGCAAAGCGCGCATCGCGCGCGCGGTGGATGTTGCCGCGCCCGGCGTAGTTCAGGTGCGAGAAGTAGAACTTGCCGACCCGCTCCTGGCGCATCAGCTGCAGCAGCGCCGGCAGGTCCTGCTGGTTCATGGCCGTGAGCGTATAGCGCATGCCGATGTTCACGCCGCGGTCGCGCAGCATGCGCAGCGCCGCCAGCGAGCTGTCGAAGGCGCCTTGCAGGCGCCGGAAACGGTCGTGGGTCTCGCGCAGTCCGTCCAGGCTGATGCCCACGTAGTCGAAGCCGTGGTGGGCGATGCGGTCGGCCATGGCGGCGTCGATCAGCGTGCCGTTGGTGGAGAGGCCCAGGTGGAAGCCGAGCGCCTTGGCCCGCTCCGCCAGCGGCCACAGGTGCGGCGACAGCAGCGGCTCGCCGCCGGAGAGGATCAGCGCCGGCACGCCGTAGGCCTTGAGGTCCCCCAGCACCGCGAGCATCTCGTGCTCGCCGAGCTCGCCCGGGTAGTGGTGGTCGGCCGACAGCGCGTAGCAGTGCTTGCAGGTGAGGTTGCAGCGGCGCGTGAGGTTCCAGATCACCACCGGCCGCGGGCCCTGCGGCGAGCGGCGTGCCGGCGGCGGCGCCGGGTACGTGCCGCTCCGCTCGGCTTGCGCGACTTCGCGCAGGTATTGGGAGATGCGCAGCATGCGGGTCCTTCAGGGCATCGCCAGGCGCAGCCCGGTCTTCTTGAGCAATTGCGTGCTGTACAGGATGTCGCGCGCGCGGCAGGCGTCGCCCAGCAGGGCGCCCACGGTGTCCGCCTGGCGCTCCACCTCCTCGCGCGAGCGCCCGTGCAGCATCACGAACAGGTTGTAGGGCCACGCCGGCAGCTCGCGCGTGCGGCGGTAGCAGTGGGTGACGCCCGGCAGGCGGCCGACGCGCTCGCCGAGCTCGTCCACCCGCGCATCGTCCACGTCCCACACGGTCATGCCGTTGGCCGTGTAGCCCAGGCGGTAGTGGTTGGCCACCGCGCCGATGCGGCGGATCAGGCCGCGCTCCAGCATGGCGGCCAGGCGGTCCTGCACCTCGCGCGCCGAGATGCCCACCAGCGCGCCCACCGCCTCGTAGGGCCGCGGCACCAGCGGCAGCCCGCTCTGCGTGGCCGCGATCAGCTGCCGGTCGACCGGGTCCAGCGCTTCGTCGTTCATGCCGCTTCCTCCGTGGGCCGCTGCAGCGACGCCGGCAGCCGCAGCTCGACCCGGAACTCGCGCTCCTTGGGGAAGGAGTGCACGCGCAGCCCGGTTTCCGCCGCGATCGCGCGCAGGCATGCGGCCACCCCGTCCTGCGAATCGGCCGCCACCACGAACCACATGTTCAGCTGGTGCTCGCGCCGGTAGTTGTGCGCCACCTCCAGGTGGGCATTGACCTGCGCGGCCACCGCCTCGAAGCGTTCCGGCGGCACTTCCAGCGCCGCCAGCAGGTAGGAGCCGCCGGCGCGCTCGATCTGGTACAGCGGCCCGAGCCGGGTCAGCACGCCGCCGGACAGCAGCCCGCGCAGGCGCTCGATCACTTCCTCCTCGGGCAGGCCGAGCGCCTCGCCGATGCGGGCGAAGGGCCGGTCGGTGATGGGGAAGCCCGCGTGCAGGTGGTCGATGAGCCGGGCGTCGGTGGCGTCGAGCGCCACGCGCGCCGTGGGTGAGCCCGTGTTCATGCCGTCACCTCCAGGGCGGGCGCCGGTGCCGCGCCGAAGTAGCGTCCGCCGGTCTGCTTGAAGCGGCGCGCGCTGAACAGGGTCGCGTGCGGCAGGCGCGCCGCGCCGCTGGCGTCCAGCGCCTGCGCGATGAGCGCTTCCACGCCGGCGCGTTCCCGCCCGTGCACCATGAAGTAGAGGTTGTAGGGCCAGCGCGGGTCCGGGGCGCGCTGGTAGGCGAGCGTCACGCCCGGCTGCGCCGCGAGGACCGCACCGATCGCATCGACCTCCGCCGGGTCCGCCTGGATCACCGTCATCGCATTGGCCGCGAAGCCGAGGTCATGGTGGCGCACCACGATGCCGAAGCGCCGCAGGGTGCCGCAGCGCAGCCAGCGCCGCAGCGTCGCCAGCACGGCTTCGCGCGGCCAGCCCAGTTCCGCGGCCCACGCGTCGTAGGGCCGGGGCACCAGCGGCAGGCCGGCTTCCGCCAGCGCGGCCAGCGGCCGCTCGGAAAAGGCCACCGGGCGCGCGACGTGCTCCCGGTGTGACGCGGGCCGCAGGGCCGTCCGCGCCGCATGGGGCGCGCGCAGGTCGAAGCCGAGGTCCACCCGGTAGGCCCGCACCATCGGCAGGAAGAGGGCGGGGGCATCGGCCTCGCCCGCCAGCCGGTCGGCGGTCGCGCGCACGCAGCCGCTGTCCGGGCCGGTGATCACGTACCAGAGGTTCCAGGCGTGTTCGCGTTCGTAGTTGTGGTTGACGGCCGGATCGCGGCTGACGGTGGCGGCGACCCGCTCCAGGCGGTCGGGCGGCACCGCCAGCGCGCACAGCGCGGCCGCGCCGCCCGCGCCGCGGCCCCACACGGCGCCGATGCGGCTGA
>DASWUI010000195.1:0-8153 GCA_036401715.1 Ramlibacter sp.
ATGGTCCATTCGAACTGGTTGCTCACGTGCCGCGCCACCGCGCAGGTCGCGAGCTCGCGCACGCGCGCGTCCAGCACGCTCTCGAAACGCAGGTACTCGCCCATCTTCGCCGTCCGCTCCAGCAGCACGGGACTGCGCAGCAGGGGCAGGAACGGGCCGTACACGCCCTTGCGCGGACTGTCGATCAGCGCCTGCGCCGCCGTGCGCTGCGCGGGCGTCATCGCGGCATCGGCGGGCATGGGCAGGCGCTCGCCGCCGGGGTGGGCGTAGCCTTGCGGCAGGGGGGAAGCGTCGGGCATGGAGGTCCTCGTGGAATCACGCATCGCGCAGGCTACAGCAAGGCCTTCACCCGCTCCGGGGAGATGTCGTTCAGGCAGCGCAGGTGCCCCAGCGGGCATTCGCGCTGGAAGCAGGGCGAACAGTACAGCGGCGGCTGGTAGTCCGGGTCCTGCTTGAGCCAGACGACCTGCGCGCGATCGCTCAGGGGCGGCGTGTGCAGCGGGCTGGAAGAACCGAACAGCGCCACCTGCGGGGCGCCGAAGGCGGCGGCCACGTGCATCAGCCCCGAGTCGTTGCTCACGACGCTGCCGGCACCCGCGATCAGCGCGAACGCGTCCAGCAGCGAGGTCTGGCCGGCCAGGTTGCGGCAGCGCTGGGGCGCCTGCGCGCGGATCGCCTCGCAGATCTCCGCTTCCTTGGCCGAGCCGAGCAGGACCACCGGCTCGTCCAGCAGCGCCGCCAGTCCGCCGAAGTGCGGCCAGCGCTTGGCCGGGCCGTACTCGGCGCCGGGCGCCATCACCACGTAGCCGCCCCGCTCCAGCCCCTGCGCGCGCAGCACCTCGTCGACCCGGGCGACGGGGAGTTCCAGCCGCGGCCGGTCCTGCTCGATGCCGCCCTCGCCGCTGAGGGCGGAGTAGAAGGCCACCATCGGCGGCCGGTCCTTGGGGTTCTTCAGCCGGTGCGTCAGCAGGCCGACGCGCGCTTCCCCGAGGTAGCCCACGCGGCGCGGGATGCTCGCCAGGAAGGGCAGCAGCGCGCTCTTGAGCGAGTTCGGCAGCACGTAGGCGGTGTCGAAGCGACCCTGGAGTTCCTTGCCGAGGCCGCGTCGCGCCTTGAACTGCAGGCCGCCGTGGCGGAACGGGAATTCGATGACCTCGTCCACCTGCGGCATCGCGCGGTAGACCGGCGCCACCCAGGGCAGCGCGCCCACCGTCAGCCGCTCGCCGCGCGCGCGCAGCCGGCGCAGCAGCGGCTCGGTCATCACGGCGTCACCGATCCACTGCGGGGCGATGACGAGGGAGTGGGTCACGGTGGAAAGGCGGGGTGGACGAAAAGGATGTCATTGCGGGCCCGGCCCGCAATCCATGGCGGCGGGGCGCTGCGGCGCGATGGACCCCGGGGCTGGCCCGGGATGACATGGGTGCGCCGCCCCGGCCTCAGTGATGCCCGCCGAAATGCTCGCCTTCCTTGAGCTTGTACACCGTCCCGCAGTACGGGCACTTCGCCGCGCCCGTCTGCGCGATGTCCAGGTACACGCGCGGATGGCTGTTCCACAGCTTCATGTCGGCGCGCGGGCTGGGGCAGAAGATGCCGCCGTTGGCGTTCAGGTCCTTCGCCAGCAGCTCGACGACCGTTTCTTTCCTCGTTTGCGTGCTCATGGCTTCAGACGCGCGTGAGCCAGTGGGCGTACTTCGGATTGCGGCCGTTGACGATGTCGAAGAAGGCGCTCTGGATCTTTTCCGTGACCGGGCCGCGCTTGCCGGCGCCGATCTGCACGCGGTCGAGTTCGCGGATGGGCGTCACTTCGGCGGCGGTGCCGGTGAAGAAGGCCTCGTCGGCGATGTAGATCTCGTCGCGCGTGATGCGCTTTTGCACCAGCTCGATGCCGAGGTCCTTGCAGATGTGCATGACGGTGTTGCGCGTGATGCCGTTGAGCGCGCCCGCCGACAGGTCGGGGGTGTAGACCACGCCGTCCTTGATCACGAACACGTTCTCGCCCGCGCCTTCGGAGACGAAGCCCGAGGCATCCAGCAGCAGCGCCTCGTCGTAGCCGTCGTCCACCGCTTCCATGTTGGCCAGGATGGAGTTGCTGTAGTTGCTGACCGCCTTGGCCTGCGTCATCGTGATGTTGACGTGGTGGCGGGTGTAGCTGGAAGTCTTCACGCGGATGCCGCGCTGCATGCCTTCCTCGCCGAGGTAGGCGCCCCAGGCCCAGGCCGCGACCATCGCGTGGATGGTGTTGCCCTTGGGGCTGACGCCCAGCTTCTGCGACCCGATCCACACCAGCGGGCGGATGTAGCAGGACTCCAGCTTGTTCGCTTTCACCACCTGCTTTTGCGCCTCGTTGAACTGCTCCTTCGAGAAGGGCAGCTGCATGCGCAGGATCTTGGCGCTGTTGAACAGGCGGTCGGTGTGTTCCTGCAGGCGGAAGATCGCGGTGCCGTTGACCGTGTTGTACGCACGGACGCCCTCGAACGCGCCGCAACCGTAATGCAGCGTGTGGGTGAGCACATGGATCTTGGCGTCGCGCCAGTCGACCAGCTCCCCGTCCATCCAGATCTTGCCGTCGCGGTCGGCCATCGAGGGTACTACCGGGCTCATGTGAGTGTCCTTTGGGGTGGGATTCGCGGAACCCGCCATTTTACGGGGCGGGGGACGGGCCCTCTTCGGCCGGCGCCGGGGGGCGGAACAGGGTCCACTTCACCAGCTTGCCGTTGGCGAATTCGCAGGTGACGTGCGAGGCGCTGCCGTCGGTCCACCGATAGACCTCCGGCTGTTCGTCCTTGGGGCTCAGCTGCTCGCCCAGCGCCCGGGTCAGGGCCATCACGTGCAGCAGGTTGACCCCCGGGCGCAGCCTGGCATGGAGCATGACGGCGCTGTCGCACCAGCCCACCGGCCGGCTCGAGGCGCGCTGCAGCACCTTCATCATGCGGGTGAAGTGCAGCAGCATCCACATGACGATGCCGCCCACCGCCAGTGCCACGCCGCCCCAGCCATAGGCGCGCCAGGCCGCGGCCACCACCACCACGCCCAGGATGGGCAGGACGATCTTCTGGAGATTCATGGGGCGTGATTGTCGGGGATGCCCTCAGGCGAGGCCGCGCACGACTTCCAGCGCTTCCTCGATCCGCTCCACGGGGTGGATGGTGAGGCCTTCCAGCTCCCGGCCGCCCGCGGCCTTGCCGCCCTTGGGCGCATTGGCCTTGGGCACGACGGCCACCGAGAAGCCCAGCTTGGCGGCTTCCCGCAGGCGCTCCTGCCCGCGCGGGGCGGGGCGCACCTCGCCCGCCAGGCCGACTTCACCGAAGGCGATGAAGCCCTTGGGCAGTGCGCGGCCGCGCAGCGACGAGGTGATCGCCAGCATCACCGCCAGGTCCGCGGCCGGTTCGCTGATGCGCACGCCGCCGACGGCGTTGACGAACACATCCTGGTCCATGCAGGCGACGCCCGCGTGCCGGTGCAGGACCGCCAGCAGCATCGCGAGGCGGTCCCGCTCCAGGCCCACCGACAGCCGGCGCGGGCTGGGCCCACCGCTGTCCACCAGGGCCTGGATCTCCACCAGCATGGGCCGCGTGCCTTCCAGCGTCACCAGCACGCAGCTGCCCGGCACCGGCTCGCTGTGCTGCGACAGGAAGATCGCGCTGGGGTTGGCCACGCCCTTGAGGCCCTTTTCCGTCATGGCGAACACGCCGATCTCGTTGACCGCGCCGAAGCGGTTCTTGATCGCGCGCACCAGCCGGAAGCTCGAATGGGTGTCGCCCTCGAAGTACAGGACGGTGTCCACCATGTGCTCCAGCACGCGCGGTCCGGCCAGAGCGCCCTCCTTGGTGACGTGGCCGACCAGCACGATGGTGGTGCCGCCCGACTTGGCGGCGCGGGTCAGGTGCGCGGCGCATTCCCGCACCTGGGCGACCGATCCCGGGGCCGACGTGAGCTGGTCCGAATAGACGGTCTGGATCGAGTCGATGACGGCCACCGCCGGCTGCTGCGCCGCGATGGTGGCCTGGATCTTCTCCAGCTGGATCTCCGCCAGCACCTTCACCTGCGAGTTGTCCAGGCCCAGCCGGCGCGAACGCAAGGCGACCTGCGCGCCGCTTTCCTCGCCGGTGACGTACAGGCCGGGCACGCCGGCGCGCTGCAGGCCGTCCAATGCCTGCAGCAGCAGCGTGGACTTGCCGATGCCGGGATCGCCGCCGATCAGGATGACCCCGCCCTCGACGATGCCGCCCCCCAGGACGCGATCGAGCTCGCCGATGCCGGTGGGGGTGCGCGGCACCTCCGCCGCCTCGATGTCGGCCAGCACCGCCACCTCCGAGGGCGGCGCCAGCGAGGCGAAGCGGTTGCGCCCCGCGCCGGCTGGCTCGGCCACACCCTCGATCAGCGTGTTCCAGGCCCCGCAGCTGGGGCATTTGCCCTGCCATTTGGGCGTGCTGCCCCCGCACTCCGTGCAGGTATAGACCGTCTTGTCCTTCGCCATGCCGCAAGTGTAGGGGGGCGCGTATCATCGAAAGCGTGACCGCGCCCCAGCCCTTCTCTGAGTTCGAAGCCGCCGAACGCAGCCTCGGCTGCAGCGAGGTGCTGGCGCGCTCCTGGGAGCCGAACACCGAGCTTGCGGAGCACACCCACCCCTTCCGCGCCCGCGCGCTGGTGGTGCAGGGCGAGATGTGGCTGACGGTGGATGGCGTCACCCAGCACCTGGGGCCCGGCGACCGCTTCGACCTGCCGGCGGGCAAGCCGCACGCGGAACGCTACGGGCCGCAGGGCGCGACCTACTGGGTCGCGCGCACCAACGAACCCGCGGGCTGAAGGCGGCACGGCACGACGGTGGCAATGGGCCGGAAGTTGCAGGCGCAAGTGCTGATCGTGGGAGCCGGTCCGGTGGGCCTGGTGCTGGCCATGGACCTGGCCGGGCGCGGCATCGACGTCCTGGTGGCGGAGACGCGCCACCGGGGCGAAGCGCCCAACGTGAAGTGCAACCACGTATCGGCGCGTTCCATGGAGATCTTCCGCCGCCTCGGCGTGGCCAGGGCCGTGCGCGACGCCGGGCTGCCGGCGGATTACCCGAACGACGTCGCCTACCGCACGACCTTCACGGGCGAGGAGCTGTCCCGCATTCCCATCCCGGCGCGCAAGGACCGCTACACGGCCAAAGGCGGTCCCGACACCTGGTGGCCCACGCCGGAGCCGCCGCACCGCATCAACCAGATCTACCTGGAGCCGGTGCTGTTCGCGCATGCCGAGGCCACGCCCGGCCTGCGCATCCTGAACCGCACGCGCATCGACGACTTCACGCAGGACGAGGATGGCGTGCGCGCGCGGGGCGTCCACCTGGACACCGGCGAGAGCGTCGAGGTCCATTGCGGGTACCTCGTCGGCTGCGACGGCGGCAAGTCGGGGGTGCGCAAGAAGATCGGCGCGAAGCTCTCCGGCACGGACGTGGTGGGGCGCGTCCAGTCCACGTACTTCCGGGCGCCGGACCTGTTGCGGCGCGCCCGGCACGCACCGGCCTGGGCCACCTTCTCGCTCAACCCGCGCCGCTGCGGCAACGTGTACGCGATCGACGGCCGCGAGACCTTCCTGCTGCACAACTACCTGAAGTCGGACGAACCGGACTTCGACTCGGTCGACCGGGACTGGGCGATCCGCACGATCCTGGGCGTCGGCGCGGACTTCCGCTACGAGGTCATCACCCGGGAAGACTGGGTCGGGCGGCGCCTGGTGGCCGACCGCTTCCGCGACCGCCGCGTGTTCATCTGCGGCGATGCCGCGCACCTGTGGATCCCCATGGCCGGCTACGGGATGAACGCCGGCATCGCCGATGCGATGAACCTGTCCTGGCTGCTGGCCGCGCGCCTGCAGGGGTGGGGGGCGCACGAGGCGCTCGCAGCCTACGAGGCGGAGCGGCAGCCGATCACCGAGCAGGTGTCGAACTTCGCGATGAACCACGCGATCGCGCTGCAAAGGGAACGCGAAGGCGTGCCGCCCGGGATCGACGCCCCGGGCGCCGAGGGCGACGCCGCGCGGGCGGCCGCCGGGCGCGCACTCTACGAGCTGAACGTCAAGCAGTATTGCTGCGGCGGCCTGAACTTCGGCTACTTCTACGACCGCTCGCCGCTGGTCGCGTACGACGGCGAGGCGCCGCCCGCGTACACGATGGACCGGTTCACGCCCTCGACGGTGCCGGGCTGCCGCACGCCGCACCTCTGGCTGGACGACGGCCGCTCCCTCTACGACGCGCTCGGCCCCGGGTACACCCTGCTGCGCTTCGACCCCGGCGTGTCCACGGCCGCGCTGGAAGATGCGGCGGCGCGGCGCGGCGTGCCGCTGCACGTGCTGGACGTCCGGTCGGCGGAGGCCGCGGCCCTCTATGGCCACAAGCTGGTGCTGTCGCGGCCGGACCAGCACGTGGCATGGCGCGGGAACGCCTTGCCGGCCGATCCCCTGGCCCTGGTCGACCGCATCCGCGGCGCCCTTCCCTTCACCGGTTGAGCTCCAGGGGCGTGAAGCCCCACTTGACGTGCCCGCCCGATCATTTAACATGTTAAATAACGGACCGCTGAACGGATGAGCACCACCTTCGCGCATCGCAACTTGCCGCGCCTGCTGCTGCAGGCGCGCGAGTCGCTGATGGCGCGCACGCGGCCCAGCCTGCGCGAGCACGGCCTGTCCGACCAGCAATGGCGCGTGCTGCGCGTGCTGGGGGAGCATGGCACGGTGGAGACCGGACGTGTTGCGCGGGAAGCCTACATCCTCGGTCCCAGCCTCACCGGCGTGCTCGCGCGCATGGAGCGCGACGGGCTGGTGCGGCGCGAACGCGACCCGGCGGACCAGCGACGGACGGTGGTCGAGGCCACGGCCAGGGGTCTGAAGACGGTGGAGCGCCTGTCGCGCAGCGTCGAGGGCCACTACCAGTGGCTGGAGAAGTCGCTGGGTCGGCAGAAACTGGCGCAGCTCTACGAGCTGCTGGACGAACTGATCGCACTGGAGCAGTCATGAGCCTGTTCAAGAGAGGCACGGTGTACGGCACGCTGCTGAATTTCCGCGGCGAGCTGGAAGCGCTGGGCGACAAGGTGAACGAGCCCCCGTACAAGGGCGCGCCCAAGGCGCCGGTCCTGTACATCAAGCCGGCGAATACCTGGACGGAGAACGGCGGCGCGATCGCCCTGCCCGCGAACGTGGCGGAAGTGGAGATCGGCGCGACGGTCGCCATGGTGATGAAGTCGCCGCGTGAGATCGAGGGCTTCGTGCTGATGAACGACGTCTCGATACCGCACGAGAGCTTCTTCCGCCCGCCGGTGAAATACAAGTGCCTGGACGGCTTCCTCGGCATCGGCGACCGCATCCGCGCGCGCAACGAGGCGGGCGACCCGGCCGTGTTCAAGCTGGAAGTGCGCATCAACGGCGAACTGAAGCAGACCGTACGCTTCTCGCAGCTGCTGCGGCCCGCCGAGAAGCTGCTGGCCGACGTCGGCGAGTTCATGACCCTGGGCGAAGGCGACATGCTGATGCTGGGCTGCGACGCCGGCCGGCCGCGCGCGAAGGTCGGCGACCGCGTGCAGATCAGCATGCCCGCGCTGGGGACCCTGAGCAACACCTTCGTCGCGGAGGCCGCATGAAGCACGCACGCGTGATCGTCGACGGCATGCTGTACAACGCCACCGAGCAGGACGGCCAGGTGGTGCTGGAGGATGGCCGCCGGCTCTGGCAGGACCAGGTCACCTGGCTGCCGCCGCTGGTGCCGGTGTACAAGCCGCGCACCATCCTCGCCCTGGGCCTGAACTACGCGGACCATGCCAAGGAGCTGGCGTTCAAGGCCCCCGAGGAGCCGCTCGTGTTCCTCAAGGGCGAACGGGCGCTCAACGGCCACCGGCAGGTCACCAGGCGTCCCGCCGGCGTGCAGTTCATGCACTACGAATGCGAGCTGGCGGTGGTGATCGGCCGGCAGGCGCGCAAGGTGAAGCAGGCCGATGCCTACGACTTCGTCGGCGGCTACACGGTGGCCAACGACTACGCCATCCGCGACTACCTGGAGAATTGGTACCGGCCCAACCTGCGGGTGAAGAACCGCGACGGCGCGACGCCGCTGGGCCCCTGGTTCGTGGAGCGCGCGGACGTGCCGGACCCGCATGCGCTGGCGCTGAAGACCACCGTGA
>DASWUI010000196.1:0-1625 GCA_036401715.1 Ramlibacter sp.
GGGAAGGGATGCACGGGCGCGAGCGGATAGGCGATGGAAACGACCGTCGCCCCGGCCTCGGCGAGCAGCCCGGCAAGGCACTCGCCGCTGTCCAGGTCTCCGCCGGTGAATGCACCGCCGTGCAGGTGCAGCACGAGGCGCACGCCGCCGGTGCCGCGGGCACCATGCAGGCGCAGTGCCATGGGTGCATGCCCCGGAAGCACCAGGGTGTCGGGCAAGGCTGCGGTCGCAGGGCGGGTGGATGGCATGACGGTGAATATAGGCACTTGGTTCGTGCGGATAAACCGGGCGCCCGCCAGTTCTGCGTTTCGATCGCGTGAACAATGCGCCACCCACAAGGAGAAGAAGACATGGACCAGATCCAGTCGATGAGGGTGTTCGCGAGGGTGGTGGAAACAGGCAGCTTCACGAGAGCGGCCGAATCCCTCGACATGCCCAAGGGGTCCGCCACCAAGCTGGTGCAGCAGCTGGAGGCCCGCCTGAAGGTCAAGCTGCTGAACCGCACGACCCGCCGCGTCACCGTCACCGCCGACGGCGCCGGCTACTACGAACGCGCGTCGCGCCTGCTGAACGACCTGGACGAGATGGACGCGGCGATGATGCTGGCGCAGGGCAAGCCGGGCGGCCGCCTGCGCGTGGACGTCGGTTCCTCGGTCGCCTCGCGCATCATCATCCCGGCCCTGCCCGCGTTCTACCGGCGCTACCCGGACATCCAGCTGGACCTCGGCGTGGGCGACCGGCCGGTGGACCTGATCAGCGACAACGTGGACTGCGTGATCCGCGGCGGGGAACTGAGCGACCAGTCGATGGTGGCGCGCCGCATCGGCAGCATTCCGCTGGTGAGCGTCGCGACGCCCGCCTACCTCGCGCAGAACGGCACCCCCGCGCACCCGCTCGAGCTGGAGGCGGGGCACACGGTGATCAACTTCTTCTCGCCGCGCACCGGCCGGATGTTCGCCAACGTGTTCGAGCGGGACGGCGAGCGCATCGAGCTGGTCGGCCGCCACAAGCTGTCGGTCAACGAAGGCAACGCCTACCTGCACGCGGCGCTGGCGGGGCTGGGCATCGCGCAGGTCGCGCGCTTCCAGGCGGTGCCGCACCTGGCCAGCGGCGAACTGGTGGAGATCCTGCCGGACTGGCAGCATCCCCTCATCCCCGTGCACGTGGTCTATCCGCCCAACCGCCACCTGAGCGCGCGGGTGCGTGCCTTCGTGGAGTGGGCGGCGGAGCTGTTCGCGAAGCTGTCGCTGGAGGACAAGGCCGCGGAGGGCGCGCCGCGCAAGGCGAAGCTGCAGGAGCTGGCTGCCTAGGACCGGCAAGACCATGAGCGTCGCCGGGGTCCGGGAAAGCGTCGCGGTGGCGAGGGCGCCGGCGTCGCTGCAACCTGCTTTCGTGTGCGCCGTGCTGCGAACGGTGGCCTCGGCCTCGCCGCCGGCACCGCTGTTCGCGCGCGTCCAGGCCAATCCCTACGCGTGCCTGAACGTCGTGACCGCCGGGCAGGTGTCCATCGGCGAGCGGCCACTGCCGCAGGCCTTCCTCGTGGGCCCGCTGTCCGCGCCGCTGGAGACTTGCGCGCCGGGCGCCTTGCGTTCCGTCAGCCTCGTCTTCGCTCCCTGGCTGCTCGA
>DASWUI010000197.1:0-4434 GCA_036401715.1 Ramlibacter sp.
GGAGCACCGCGCGGCGGAACTGGAGCGGCTGCTCGGGGACGCCGGGATTTCGCCCTCCGGCGGGACCATCGCAAGGAGGACCAGCAAGATGTGGGGAATCATTCCGGCCGCCGGCATGGGCACGCGCATCCAGCCGCTGGGCTTTTCCAAGGAACTGCTGCCCGTGGGCAGCAGCCACGTGGACGGCGTGGAGCGCCCGCGCGCCGTCAGCGAGTTCCTGGTCGAACGCATGCTCAAGGCGGGCGCGGACCACATCTGCTTCGTGGTCGGCCCCGGCAAGTCCGACATCGTCCAGTACTACGGCTCCACCGCCGGCGAGGCCGACCTCTGCTACGTCGTGCAACCCAAGGCCGGCGGCCTGTGCGACGCGATCTTCCGCGCCTGTCCCCTGATCGGGCCCGACGAGATGGTGCTGGTGGGCCTGCCCGACACCATCTGGTTCCCCGACGACGGGCTGGCCGCGCTGCCGGACGACGTGCTGTCCTTCCTGCTGTTCCCGGTGGAGCGGCCCCAGGCCTTCGACGCGGTGGTGACCGACGCCGAGGGCAACGTGCAGGAGATCCAGGTCAAGCACCCGGACGCCAAGTCCAACTGGATCTGGGGCGCCTTCAAGATGCCGGCGCGCGTGCTGCACGAACTGGAGGCGCTGTGGCAGGAACGCGGCCGGCGCGACGAGTTCATGGGCACGCTGGTCAACGCCTACATCCAGAAGGGCGGGCGCGCCATCGGCGTGCGCCGCGGCGAGGCCTACGTGGACGTGGGCACGGTGCACGGCTACCGCGAGGCGCTGGCGCTGCTGGGCGCGCGGGCCGTGCAGGAGAGCGAGGCCGGGCCGCCGGCCAAGACGATCTGCAGCGCCGCCGGCACGCCGCTCACCGGCGATGCATTGGTGCAGGCGCCGGCCGCGACGCAGCGGCCGGTCGCCCGCCCGCCGCGGGTGGAGCGCGAGCGCCGAAGCTTCACCCGCGCGGAGATCGAACAGGGCGTGCGCGAGCGCGGCGACTGGTTCCAGAACCTGGACCTGTACGGCGTGCGCACGGCGCCGGCGCACTTCCTGGGCGACTTTCCCACCATCAAGTGGAAGCGCTTCGCCCACCTGCTGCCCGAGGACCTGGCCGGCAAGTCGGTGCTGGACATCGGCTGCAACGCCGGCTTCTATTCCTTCGAGATGAAGCGGCGCGGCGCCGGACGCGTGGTGGCGATCGACTTCGACGACTACTACCTCAACCAGGCGCGCTTCGCCGCCGAGGTGCTGGGCTACGAGGACATCGACTTCCGCAAGATGACGGTGTACGACGTGGGCTCGCTGCGCGAGCGCTTCGACGTCGTGCTGTTCCTCGGGCTCGTGTACCACCTGCGCCATCCCCTGCTGGCGCTGGACCTGATCCACGAGCAGGTGGCCAGGAACCTGTTCGTGTACCAGTCGCTGCAGCGCGGCAGCCCCGAGGTGGAGCCGCTGGCACCGGACTACGACTTCTGGGAGACGGAGGTGTTCGAGCGGCCCGGCTACCCGCGCCTGCACTTCGTGGAGCACAAGTACTCGCACGACGAGACCAACTGGTGGATCCCCAACGCGGCCTGCAGCGCCGCCATGCTGCGCAGCGCCGGCTTCCAGGTGATCGCCCACCCGGAGGAAGAGGTGTTCGTGTGCAAGCGGGTGGAGCTGCCGATCGGCCCGAGCGGGCCGCGCGCCGTCTACCCCGCGCGGGCGCCTAGGGACTGAGCGTCGCGTCGGGCTTGACGCTGCGCAGCAGCGTCAGCATCTCGCCTTCGATGCGCTGCATCGCCTCGCGCGTGTGGCCTTCGAAGCGCAGCACCAGCATGGGCGTGGTGTTGGAGGCGCGCACCAGGCCGAAGCCGTCGCTCCAGTCCACCCGCAGGCCGTCCATGGTGTTGACCTGCGCGCCGGGGAAGCTCGCCAGCCGCACCAGTTCGTCGGCGATGCGGTGCGGCTCGCCCTCGGCGCAGCGGATGTTCAGCTCGGGCGTCGAATAGCTGCTGGGCAGGGCCTCGAGCACGCCGCTGGGGTCCTCGTGCCGCGAGAGGATCTCCAGCATGCGGCAGCCGGCGCAGGTGCCGTCGTCGAAGCCGAGCCAGCGCTCGCGGAACACCACGTGCCCGCTCATCTCGCCGGCCAGCGGGGCCTGCAGTTCGTGCATGCGCTCCTTCATCAGCGGGTAGCCGCTGCGGCACATGACGGGCTGGCCGCCGGCCTCGGCGATCACCGGCGCCAGCCGCTAGCGGCCCACCGCGACCGTCGTTTCGCCCGCCGCGAGCGCCTGCTGCGCGAAGGCGCGCCCCAGCGCACGCGCGACCTCTTCGTCCAGCGTCTTCGGCACGGTGCCGCGCAGGTCGTAGGCCTTGAACAGGCTGGGGCTGGTCTGCATCGCGAACTCCGGTGGCGCGGGTGGACGATTCTAGGAGCGGGCTTCGCGGCGCGGGGGCGCGCGGAGGCACCCGGGTTCTTCCGGAGAACGAAAGTCAACGCGGCCGTGCGCACTGCCGTTGAGGGTGGGCGCGGCCCGCCGGGCCGCCGCCCATCCACGACCCTGAGGAGAGTCCCATGCTGAAGAAGATCCTGGCCATCCTGGCCATGCTGTATGCCGCGGCCGCCTTCGCCGCCGTCGACGTCAACAAGGCCACCGCCGCCGACCTGGACGGCATCAAGGGCATCGGCCCGGTGATGTCCAAGCGCATCATGGACGAGCGCAAGAAGGGCGAGTTCAAGAGCTGGGAAGACCTGATCTCGCGCGTCAAGGGCATCAGCGACGGCAACGCGACGAAGTTCTCCGCCGAGGGCCTCACGGTCAAGGGCGAGGGTTTCAAGAAGGCCGCCGTCGCGAAGAAGGAAGAGAAGAAGGACGCGAAGGCGGACGCCAAGGGCGACAAGAAGGAGGCGAAGGCGGACACCAAGGGCGACAAGGAGGCGAAGGCGGACACCAAGGACGCGAAGAAGGACGCCAAGGCCGACAAGAAGAACGACAAGGCGGTGGCCACCAAGCCGGCTGCGTCCGCGAAGAAGTAAGGCCCTCCGCGCGCCTCCCCCGTCATCCCCGCGCCTCCCCCGTCATCCCCGCGCAGGCGGGGATCCAAGGCGTTGAAGAAAGCCCCGCCCTGCGGGGCTTTGCCCTCGGAAGCCTTGGGTCCCCGCCTCCGCGGGGATGACGGCAACGCGCCGACCCCGCCTCCGCGGGGATGACGGCTACGCGCCGAACCCGCCGCCCCCCGGCGTGTGGATCTCGAACACGTCCCCCGGCGCCATCTCCGCCGAGCCGATGTGGTCCAGCTGCTCCACGCGGCCGTCCGCCCGCACCACGCGGTTGATCCCCACCTGCCCCGGCTGCCCTCCCGCCATCCCGAAGGACGGGACCCTGCGCCCGTTGGACAGGATGCTGGCCGTCATCGCCTCCAGGAAGCGCACCCGCCGCACGCCGCCGTTGCCGCCGTGCCAGCGCCCGCCGCCGCCCGAGCCCTGCCGGATCTCGTAGCTCTCCAGCCGCACCGGGAAGCGGAACTCCAGCACTTCCGGGTCGGTCAGCCGCGAGTTGGTCATGTGCGTCTGCACGACGCTGGTGCCGTCGAAGCCCCCGCACAGCCGCCCCTGCTCGTCGTACAGCCCGCCCGCGCCGCTGCCGCCCGAGATGGTCTCGTAGTACTGGTAGCGCGCATTGCCGAAGGTGAAGTTGTTCATCGTGCACTGGCCGGCCGCCATGACGCCCAGCGCGCCGTAGAGCGTGTTGGTGATGCAGGTGGAGGTCTCCACGTTGCCCGCCACCACCGAGGCCGGCGGGTCGGGGTTGAGCATGCAGCCCTCGGGCACGATCACCTTCAGCGGCTTGAGGCAGCCGGCGTTCAGCGGGATCTCGTCGCTCACCAGCGTGCGGAACACGTACAGCACCGCCGCCATGCACACGGCCTTGGGCGCGTTGAAGTTGTTGGCCTGCTGCGGCGAGGTGCCGGTGAAGTCGATCTCGGCCGAACGCGAGGCGGCGTCCACGCGGATCGCCACCTGGATGCGCGCGCCGTTGTCCAGCGGCAGCGTGAACTGCCCGTCCTTCAGGCGCGTGATCACGCGGCGCACCGACTCCTCCGCGTTGTCCTGCACGTGCCGCATGTAGGCCTGCACCACGTCCAGGCCGAACTGCTCGACCATCCGGCGCAGTTCCTGCACGCCCTTCTCGTTGGCGGCGATCTGCGCCTTGAGGTCGCCCATGTTCTGCTCGGGGTTGCGGCTCGGATAGGCGCCGCTGCGCAGCAGCGCGAGCATCTCCTCCTCGCGCAGGACACCCTGGTCCACCAGCTTGAAGTTGTCGATCTCGACGCCTTCTTCCTCGATGCGGGTGGAGAAGGGCGGCATGGAGCCGGGAGTGGTGCCGCCGATGTCGGCGTGGTGGCCGCGGGAGCCGACGTAGAAGAGGGGTGCCTCGCGAGTGC
>DASWUI010000198.1:0-2073 GCA_036401715.1 Ramlibacter sp.
AGCCCGTAGGCTGGGGTGAGCCCGGAGGCGAACCCCAGCGCTCACCGCCAGCCTAGGCGTTCAGCAGGCCGGCCACCCGCGCCTGCAAGGCCGCGGGCTCCACCTGCCCCGCGGCCACGGGCGCGCCGACATTCAATCCGACGCGGTTGAACATCCCCCGCCGGAACGGCCGCACCATCGCCCCGCCTTCCTCCACGCGGCTGAAGAACGACCCCCACAGGTTGGTCAGCGCCATCGGGATCACCGGCGGCTCCACGCCCTCGGCCCGCGCGCGCTCCAGCACCTTCACGATGCCGCCCTTGAAGGGCTGCAGGCTGCCGTCGCGCGTGATCGCGCCTTCCGGGAAGATGGCCAGCAGGTCGCCTTCGCGCAGCACCTGCGCCGCGCGCTCGAAGGCGGCCTCGTACACCGCCGGGTCGTCCTTCTGCGGCGCGATCGGGATCGCCTTGGCCAGCCGGAACAGCCACCCCAGCACCGGCAGCCGGAAGATGCGGCTGTCCATCACGAAATAGATCGGCCGCGGGCTCGCGGCCATCAGCAGCACGGCGTCGACGAAGCTCACGTGGTTGCAGGCCAGCACCGCGGGGCCGGCCACCGGGATGTGCTCCTCGCCGCGCACGCGGAAGCGGTACACCACGTGCGTGGCCACCCAGGCGGTGAAGCGGATCAGGTACTCCGGCACCAGGAGGAAGATGTAGAACGCGACCACCGCGTTGGCGACGCCCACCAGCAGGAAGATCTGCGGGATGGTCGCCCCCGCCTTCAGCAGCGCGCCGGCGATCACCGAACTCGCGATCATGAACAGCGCGTTGAGGATGTTGTTGGCGGCGATGATGCGCGCGCGGTGCGTGGGCTGCGCCCGCAGCTGGATCAGCGCGTACATCGGCACCGAATAGAGGCCCGCGAACAGCGACAGCAGCGCAAGGTCCGCCATCACGCGCCAGTGCCCAGGCACCGCCACGAACTGCGACAGCGTCAGCGCCGCCGCCGGCGGCAGGCCGCGGGAGGCGAAGTAGAGATCCACCGAGAACACGGTCATGCCGATCGCGCCCACCGGCACCAGCCCGATGTCCACGTGCCGGCGCGAGAGCATCTCGCACAGCAGCGAGCCGGCGCCGATGCCGATGGAGAACACCACCAGCAGCAGGGAGGCGACCTGCTCGTTGCCGTGCAGCACCTCCTTGGCGAAACTGGGGAACTGGCTGAGGAACACGGCGCCGAAGAACCACATCCAGCTGATGCCCAGCAGCGAGCGGAACACCACCGTGTTGCCGTGCGCGAGCTTCAGGTTGCGCCAGGTCTCGGTGAAGGGGTTCCAGTTGATCTTCAGGCCCGGGTCGGTCGCGGGCGACGCGGGCACCCAGTGCGCCAGCAGCCGGCCCGCGGCGGCCAGCGCGATGCAGCCGATGCCGACCCATTGGGGGCCGACCTGCGGGATCGCGACGATCAGCCCGCCGGCGACGTTGCCCAGCAGGATGGCGACGAAGGTGCCCATCTCCACCATGCCGTTGCCGCTGGTCAGCTCGCGCTCGCCCAGGTGCTGCGGCAGGTAGGCGAACTTCACCGGCCCGAACAGCGTCGAGTGCAGGCCCATGAGGAAGGTGCACGCGAGCAGGATGGGCACGTTGGCGCTGAAGAAGCCGAGCGCGGCCAGCGCCATGATCCCGATCTCCAGCCACTTCACGAACAGGATCAGGCTGCGCTTGTCGAACTTGTCCGCGAGCTGGCCGCTGGTGGCGGAGAACAGCAGGAAGGGCAGGATGAACAGCGCGCCGCTCACCAGCCCCGCCATCGCCGGCGGCAGCCAGCCGACCTGCAGCTGGTAGGTCACCATCACGGTGAACGCGAACTTGAACAGGTTGTCGTTCGCGGCACCGGAGAACTGCGTCCAGAAGAACGGGGCGAAGCGGCGCTGGCGCAGCAGGGCGAACTGGTTGGGATGCGCCGCAGGCGCTGGGGCCGGGCTGGACGCGGTGAGTGTCGTGCTCAAGATTCCTCCTCCTTGTTCTCGGCTGCCGGGCGCAGCGCGAGCGATTCTGCCGTTATCGCCTCCGCGCCATTCGGCGCATGTAC
>DASWUI010000199.1:0-6223 GCA_036401715.1 Ramlibacter sp.
CAGCAGTACAGCCACGACTTCGCCGGCGCCATCGCGAGCCTGAAGCGCGCCAGCGAGATCGATTCTGGCGCGGTGGACCCGGTCGCCTGGCGCGCCGCGATCCACATGGTGCAGGCGCAGTACGCGCTGGCCGCGGCCGAATGCGACCAGCTCGCGCGCATGGCGCAGCCGCTGTTCGCGCAGGGCTGCACGGCCTACGTGCGCGGCACGACCGGCCAGCTGATCCCGGCCTACGACATGCTGTCGAAAGCCGTGGCCGCCGGGAAGGACGTGCCGCCCGAACTGATGCTGTGGGTACAGACCCGCCTGGCGGAGATGGCCGTGCGCCTGCAGCGCTGGGGCGATGCCGAACGCCATTACCGCGCCGCGCTGGCGCCGGGCATCACCGACCAGTTCCTGCTCGGATCCTTTGCCGATTTCCTGCTGCAGCGGGAACGCGCGCCCGAGGTCCTGCAGCTGCTGGCCGGCTGGGAACGCTCGGACATCCTGCTGCTGCGCCTGGCCCTGGCCGGCCGCGCCGCCAGGGATCCGCGCGCCGGCGACTGGGAAAGCCAGCTGCGCGAGCGCTTCCAGGCCGCCGCCAGGCGCGGCGACCGCCTGCACGAACAGGAAGCGGCACGCTGGGCGCTGGAGATCGAGAACGATCCCGCGCGCGCGCTGGAACACGCCCGCAGCAACTACACCCGCCAGAAGGAGCCGCGCGACGCGGAAATGCTGCTGCGTGCCGCGTTGGCGGCCAGGCAGCCGGCGGCGGCGCAGCCGGCGCTGGAGTGGTGGAAGGAGAGTGGGTACGAGGACCCGGTGATGCAGGCGCTGGCGCTGAAGCTGGGGGCGTCGCGGTGATCGCTTGGCTCTTCGCTGTCGCGGCGAGGCTGGCGCGCTCACCGGCGACCTGCGGCGACGTCTCCCGTAGCTCGCCGGTGGGCCCGAAGGCGAACCGCGACACCCGGCGCGCCACCATCGCCGCCATCCTTTCCCTCCTGGCCTTCTGCCTCCCCGCCCACGCCCACAAACCCAGCGACTCCTACCTCACCCTCCGAGGCGAGGACAGCGCCATCACCGCCCGCTGGGACATCGCCCTGCGTGACCTCGACTACGTGCTGCAGCTCGATCGCGACGGCAACGGCGAACTCACCTGGGGCGAGGTCCGCCAGCGCGCGGGCGACATCGAGCAGCTCGCCCTCGCCCGCCTGGCGCTCTCCTCCCAAGGCGAGTCCTGCCCCCTGCAATCCACCGCCCCCCTCATGCTGGAGCGGCACAGCGACGGCACCTACGCGGTGCTCACGCTGCAGGCACGGTGCGCGCGACTGGCGGAGTCGGTGCAGGTCGACTATTCGCTCTTCTTCGACGTGGACCCGACGCACCGCGGCCTGGTGCAGTGGACCCCCACCGGCGCCACGCAGCCGCAGGCCCTGATCTTCGCCGCCGACTCGGCACGCCAGCAGCTGCGCCTGAGTGCTCCCAGCGGCCGGGAGACCCTGCGCCAGTACGTGCTGGAGGGCATCTGGCACATCTGGATCGGCTTCGACCACATCCTCTTCCTCGTCGCCCTGCTGCTGCCGGCGGTGCTGGTGCGCGAGGCGCGCGCCTGGACGCCCTCGCCCAGCCTGCGCAGCGCGGGCATCGAGGTGCTGAAGGTCGTCACCGCCTTCACGGTGGCGCACTCCATCACCCTCAGCCTGGCGGTGCTGGGCGTGGTCAGCCTGCCATCGCGCATGGTCGAATCGGTGATCGCCGCGTCCGTGGTGATCGCCGCCTTGAACAACCTGCGCGGCACGGTGGACAAGCGCCGCTGGGTGATGGCCTTCGTGTTCGGGCTGGTGCACGGCTTCGGCTTCGCATCGGTACTGGCGGACCTCGGCCTGCCGCAGGGCGCGCTGGCGCTGGCGCTGGTGGGCTTCAACGTCGGCGTGGAACTGGGCCAGCTGGCGATCGTCGCGGTGTTCCTGCCGGTGGCCTTCGCCCTTCGGGCGACGAACTTCTACCGCATCGGTGTATTGCGCTTCGGCTCGCTGGCGGTGGCGGCGCTGGCCGGCTGGTGGTTCATCCAGCGGGCGTTCGACCTGGCACCGGCCTAGTATTCGTCATTCCCGCGCAGGCGGGAACCCGAAGCTCCCGCATCCCGGTTTTCGCGGAGACCCCATGCTCGACCTCCTCATCACCCACGCCACCCTCCCCGACGGCCGCACCGGCATGTCCGTCGCCGTCCAGTCCGGCCGCATCACCGAAGTCACCCCCGGGCTCACTGCCCCGGCCCGCGAAACCATCGACGCCGGCGGCCACCTCCTCACCCCGCACTTCTGCGACCCGCACTTCCACATGGACGCGACCCTGAGCTACGGCCTGCCGCGCGTCAACGAAAGCGGCACGCTGCTGGAGGGCATCGCCCTCTGGGGCGAGCTCAAGCCGCAGCTGAAGGCCGAGGACATGATCGAGCGCGCCCTGGCCTACTGCGACTGGGCGGTGGCGCGCGGCCTGCTCGCGATCCGCAGCCACGTGGACACCAGCGACCCGTCCATGCTGCCGGTGCAAGCGATGCTGGAAGTGAAGAAGCGCGTTGCCCCCTACCTGGACCTGCAGCTGGTCGCCTTCCCGCAGGACGGCGTGCTGCGCACCCGCGGCGGCGTCGACACCCTCAAGCGCGCGCTCGACCTGGGGGTGGACATCGTCGGCGGCATCCCGCACTTCGAGCGCACCATGGGCGAAGGCGCGGAGAGCGTGAAGCTGCTGTGCGAGCTCGCCGCCGAGCGCGGCAAGCTGGTGGACATGCACTGCGACGAGACCGACGACCCGCTGTCGCGCCACATCGAGACGCTGGCCTTCGAGACGCAGCGCCTGGGCCTGCAGGGGCGCGTGAACGGCTCGCACTGCACGTCCATGCACAGCATGGACAACTACTACGTCTCCAAGCTGATCCCGCTGATCGCGGAAAGCGGCGTGAGCGTGGTGGCCAATCCGCTGATCAACATCACGCTGCAGGGGCGGCACGACACCTACCCCAGGCGGCGCGGCATGACGCGCGTGCCGGAGCTGCTGGCCGCGGGCGTGAACGTGGCCTTCGGACACGACTGCGTGATGGATCCCTGGTACGGCATGGGGTCGGGGGACATGCTGGAAGTGGCGCACATGGGGCTGCACGTGGCGCAGATGACCAGCCAGAAGGGGATCAGGGCGTGCTTCGGTGCGGTGACGGGGAATGCGGCGAAGGTGATGCACCTGGAACGGTACGGGATCGCGGCAGGCTGTGATGCGAGCTTCGTGCTCCTGCAGGCGAGGGACGTGGTGGAGGCGATCCGGTTGCGGGCGAATCGCTTGAAGGTGTGGCGCAAGGGTCGGCTGTTGTCGCAGACGCCGGAGCTCCTGGCCACGCTCACGCTGCCCTCCCGCCAGGCTCAGGTCCGCTTTGCCCGCTGAGTGCGGGCCCCCGCCACGCGTGGGACCCGCCAGCGCGCCTGCTCAGCGCCGGACGCCTTCCATCGGCTCGATCGGCGCGGTGGAACCCGGCGGCGGGAAGAGCGTGCCCGAGGCCGTTCCCTCCACGAACAGGAAACGGCCGACGATGTGGTCGTTGCGGGTCAGCAGCGTGAAGTTCCCATCCGCATCGAAGGAGCCGAAGGTACTGCAATCCAGCGACGTGTTGCTCTTGTCCTCGATGCAGGAGGCGCCCAGGCCTTGCGGCGTGGGGAAGATGCTGAGCGTCATGGTGTCCTGTGCATCCAGCGTGCCGGCGACGCCGAGCACCCACTGCCCCTGGAAGGAGGCCGGCGTCGTCGCCAGCGGGACCGCCGGATCGACCGCCGGCAAGCCGAGCTGCGTGGCCAGGGCGTTCAGGGCGGGGAGGTTGAGCCGCGCGGTGCTGGTGGCCACCGGCTTGTTCTGGTAGGCCACCCACACCTTGCCCGCGCGCTCCACGAACAGCGGAACCCACGCGAGGGCCGCGATCTGCGGCGGCAGCGTGCCCAGGCGCATCGCGCGGGCGTCGCCCAGGGTCTCGATGCTGAACGTGCCGCTGCCGATCGGGTTGCAGTTGCGGGTCGAGCCGTCCAGGCGGTGCTGGCAGGCGTGGAAGGTGATCGCGTTGCCTCCCGGGAAGGACGCCCGCAGCATCGTGCCGCCGGTGTAGTAGGGACCGGGCGGGAGGTTCGAGGGCAGGAAGCCGATCGGCACGGTCGCCTGGGTCCACCATTCGTTGCGCGGGCCGGTGAGCGCCGTGGGCGTGAAGACGCAGGGGATCCCGCGGTGCGTCGCCACCATGCCTTCCAGCGAGGTGGAAAAGGTGGTGTAGTCGCGCAGCGGCGTGTTCGGGCCGATGGAAAGGCAGGTGGCGGGATCCGCAGCCGCCAGCGCGGGGATCGGGTCGCGCACCGCGTTGCCGATGCCGGGGTAGTAGGCGACAGCGGTCTGCGTCGCGGTGTTGGTCTGCGCGACCAGCATGCTGCCGGCCGGGAACACCGCGCTTCCCAGCACCGAGGTGTTCGCGATGAACACGTTGGTGGCGCCGGCACTGCGCATCGCCTGGTAGACCTCCAGCATCGTGCGCCCTTCGATGCCCAGGAAGCTGCGCTGCCCCGTTCCCAGCTCGTAGCCGTCGCAGTAGTTGTACTGGTTGGCTCCGTCCGCGTCCACGGGCGTGCTGGCGATCTCGTGGTTCAGCGCGCAGCGCACCCAGGCATTGCCGTTCCAGTGCACGTCGCTCTGGCGGGCGGGCTCCGATCCGAAGCTCCACGTGGCGTGCTGGCCGAAGGTCATGCGCTCTCGCCGGTCCCAGGTGCGGATCCAGCCGTCGCGGTCGGGGACGGACTGGGTGGCGGACGTGGACAGCACGCGCCGGAACCAGGATGCCGGGCCGTTGTACGTGAGGCTCACCATCGCCGCGGCGGCTGCGCCTGCCGCCGGCCGCTTCGACTGCGCCACTTCGACCAGGTGGGCGAGCCTGGAGCGGTCGAGCCCGACGCCCCGCTGCGTCAGGTCCGTGGCGATCTCCCGCACCTCCGCGCCGTGGTTCTGGTCGGCGCGCAGGTTGCGGCCCTGCGCCCCCGCGAGCGCGTCGCTGCCGCCGTCGCTGCCGGCTCCGCCGCCACCGCCGCCGCAGGCGGCCAGCAGCGCCGCCGCGGCGAGCGCGAGCGGAGCCCCCTTGATCCAGGTCGCATTCTTCATCGTCGTCTTACCTCCAGGCGTGCGACGGCGAGGGTGAGTTGCCTGCTATGGAGGTGCCGCCGCGGCCGAGATCATTGCGGCGCATGGCCCCCATGCCCACCCCCAAATGGTGGAAGGGCTTGCCCGAATGCGTGCCTTCGCGCGCGCCGCCAGGCGTCGGCAATGCCCAGCGCGCCACCGTCTCCACGCCCTTTCCCGCTACCTGCAGCTGGCTGGCGCCCGCGCGCATTCCATAATCCCCGCGTGTGCTCCAACTACGTTGCCGTCTCCAGCGCGGACCGCTTGCTCAGCTTCTTCGGCGTGTTCCGCGAGCGCGACGAAGGGCCCCTGGAGACCTGGCCCACGGGCCTCGCCCCGTTCATCCGCCTGGCCGAGCCCGGCTCGGGCAACCGCCGGGTGGTGGACGATGGCATCTTCGGGCTGCTTCCCGCATTCGCCAAGGAGCTGGCCTTCGGCCGCAAGACCTACAACGCGCGCAGCGAGACGGTGCACCAGCTTCCCAGCTTCCGCGACGCCTGGCGGCGGGGGCAACGCTGCATCATCCCGGCCGAAATCATCTACGAGCCGAACTACGAGAGCGGCAAGGCGGTGCGGTGGGCGATCCAGCAGCCCGGCTCCGTGCCCATGGGGATCGCGGGCGTGTACACGCGCTGGCGGCACCCCGACGGCCGGGAGCTTTTCAGCTTCGCGATGCTCACGGTGAATGCGGACGGCCACGCCTTCTATCGCCAGTTCCACAGGCCGGAGGACGAGAAGCGCATGCCGATCATCCTGGGACCGGCGGAATACGACGCCTGGCTCACGTGCGCGGTGCAGCAGGCACCGCAGTTCTTCAGGCCCTGGCCGGGGCCGCTCGTCGCGGAACCGGCGCCGCTGCCGCCGCGCGCACCGCAAGCCAGCAGCGTGCGCACCACGCGGCCGCCGAAGCCGGAGCCGCCGGCCGAACCCGGCTTGTTCTGAGACAACCGCAGGCTCAGGCGGCGTCCCCCCGCGCCGAGATCCTGGTCGGGGCGAACATGCTGCGCCCCAGCCATCGCCACAGCGACTGACCCAGGCGTCCGGCGCC
>DASWUI010000200.1:0-2249 GCA_036401715.1 Ramlibacter sp.
GCGGGCAGGACAAGGCACGCAAGGGGCGCACCGCGGCGAGCGCGCCCGGCAAGCCCGCTGCGGTGAATTTCGCGCAGCGATTCGCCGCGGAGTGCGCGTCCTGCCATGGCGCCAACGGGCGCAGCGACCTGCCGCTCACGCCGGTGCTGGCGGGCCAGCCCTCGCTGTATGCGATCACGCAGCTGTTCCTGTTCCGGGAAGCCCGGCGCGGCAGTGAAGCCATGAACGCGGTGGCGAAGACCCTCACCGACGACGACCTGCGCGGCTTCTCCGACCACATCGGCACGCTGCCGCCGGTGCCGGCGCCGCCGCCGGCCGAAGCACCCGACCCGGCGCGCCTGGCCAAGGGGCGCGCGCTGGCGGAGCAGCACAAGTGCCTGGCGTGCCATGGCCCCGCGCTGGACGGGGGCCAGCAGGTGCCGCGCATCGCCGGCCAGCGCGAGGATTACCTGAGGATGACCCTGCGCGGTTTCCGCTCCGGAACGCGCGCGGGCTACACGCAGGCGATGACGTCGGCGGTGAGCCACATCCCCGTGGAGGACCTCGACACGCTGGCGTACTACGTGGCGCGGTTCCCCGTCGCGCCGGGGGCGCCGGCTGCCAGATAGCCCGGCAGCGCCCCTCGCTCAGCGCGTCCCGCTGCCCACCAGCATTTCGCAGGGGCCGACAAAGCCTTCCTCCTTCGTCTCGAAGCGGGCGAGCGTGCGTTCGATTTCGGCCCAGGTGGCGGCGCGTTCCTCGTCGTCCATGCCGGACATCATCTGCAGCAGGGCGCCGAAGGACTCGCGCTCGAAACGCACGCACTCCGCGGCGGTCGGCAGCCGCAGCGGCGAGTCGACCCTCTGCACTCGCACCTCGCGAAAACCCGCCTGCTCCAGGGTGCGCTGCAGGACGCCTTCGCCGCCCAGCGAAAACGGCCCCGGCTGGCCCGGCAGCGGCGGCGGCAGCCGGGCGCGGCGGCGGATGATGCCCACCGGCAGGGCGAAGAAGGGGTTGTGCTCCGGCGTGGAGTACACCACCGCGGCGAAGCGGCCTCCCGGCCGCAGGGCGTGCCGGATGCCCGCCAGCGCGCGCTGCTGGTCGGGGAAGTAGATCAGGCCGACGCGCGAGATCGCCGCGTCGAAGGAGCCCGCGGGCAACTGGTCGTGGCTTTCGCCATCGAGCTCGCGGGTCTCGACGTTCGCCAGGCCCGCCTGCTGCGCGGCCGCCCGGGCGTAGCGCAGGATGGTCGGCGAGATGTCCGTGGCAAGCACGTGGCCCTGCGCACCGGCACGCCGCGCCGCCACCAGCGTCTGCTCGCCGGCGCCGGCGGCGATGTCGAGGACGCGCGCGCCGGGCCCCACCCCCGCGGCGTCCAGCATCACCCCGGTGGCCGGGCCCAGCCAGCGGGCGAGCAGCGGGGACCAGCGGTCCCACGCTGGCGCCGCCGCCTCCCATTGGGTCCGGGTGGTGGCGCGGTACTTTTCGGGGTCGAAGCTCGCGGCGGCGGTCGGGACGGGAAGGGTTGCGGCCATGGTGGCTCTCCTGGTGCTGGTGCCGGCGCGACATGCGTGGGCTGCCGCGAAGGTATTCCGCCGGCCCGCCCCCCTCAAGTCCAGATTCTGGAGTCCTCGATCCGCATGAACGGCATAGACTGCGCCATGATCGATTACATGCAGTTCTGCACGGTCGCGCGCGGCGCGGAGGTGCTCGGCGAGCTGTGGACGCCGCTGGTGGTGCGCGAACTGCTCTGCGGCAGCCGCCGCTTCAACGACATCCACCGCGGCGTGCCGCGCATGTCGGCCACGCTGCTCACGCAGCGGCTGCGCAAGCTGGAAGCGATCGGCGTGGTCGAGCGGCGTCGCGCCGGCAAGAGCTGGGAGTACCACCTGACGCCCGCGGGCGAGGAACTGCGGCCCATCGTCGTCGGCATCGGCCACTGGGGCGCGCGCTGGATCGGCAGCCGGCTGCGGCGCGAGCAGCTCGATGCCGGCTTCCTGATGTGGGACATCCGGCGCTTCGCCCGGATCGAGGAGTTTCCCCCGAGCCGGCGCACCGTGGTGCATTTCCGTTTCCGCGACGCACCGGCGGCGGAGCGGCTTTGGTGGCTGGTGGTGGAAGGCGGCTCGGCCGACCTGTGCCGGGACGACCCCGGCCACGAGCTGACGGTGATCGTGGAGTCCACCGTCCGCTCGCTGACGGACATCTGGACCGGCGACAGCGACCCCGGGCAGGAGATCCGCGCCGGGTCGATGGACGTGCAGGGCGCC
>DASWUI010000201.1:0-2903 GCA_036401715.1 Ramlibacter sp.
GGTCGTGGTGTGCGGCGAAGCCCGACCCGCGCCAGCCGCGCTACGACAACACCACCGACGACAACCGCCGCCGGTACGTCGCCACCGTCGGATCGTCCGGCGGGATCTGCCCCTCGGCCACCTTCGGCTTCGGGGGTTCGATGATTTCCAGGATCGCGATGTAGGTCTTGCGCGCCAGGTCCTCGCTCCAGCCCTTGTCGCGCATCAGGATCTCCAGCAGTTCGTCCATCGCGGCCGTCCAGCGCTGCTGCGCCATCAGCAGCCGCGCGCGATCGAAGCGCGCCTGGAAGTCGCGCCGGTTGGCGGCGATCTTCGCGTCCTCGTCGGCCGGGTTGGGATGCGCGTTGGCAAAGGCGACGGCATCCAGCCAGCGCGCCAGGGCGTCCAGCCGGCGCGAGACCGAGGCCTTGTTCGCCACCGGCTCGAAAGCGCGGCGCGCGTCCTGCTCGCGCCCGGCGGCCAGCAGCGCCTTCACGTAGTCGAAGCGCGCGTCGTCGTTGCCGGGATCGGTGGCCACCGCGTGCTGCAGCCGCTCGAGCTGCGCCTCGGGGGCCGCGGCTTCCGGCTCCTCGAACATCGGCTCTTCTTCCTCTTCGTCCCCGCCGGCCAGCGCCTGGACATGCTTGTCCAGGAACTCGCGGACCTTGCCTTCCGGCAGCGCGCCCATGAAGCCGTCCACCGGCTGGCCGTTCTTCATCAGGACGATGGTGGGGATGCTGCGGATGCCGAAGGCGCCGGCGAGCTGCTGCTCCTCGTCGGAGTTGACCTTGGCCAGCTTGAAGGCGCCGCCGTACTCCGTCTCCAGCTTTTCCAGGATGGGGCCGATCGCCTTGCAGGGCCCGCACCAGGGCGCCCAGAAGTCCACCAGCACCGGCTGGGTCATGGAGGCGGCGATCACCTCCTGTTCGAAGTTTTGGATGGTGATGTCGATCATTCCGGCTGCCTCTGCTCGGCAAAGTAAAATTTGGGGCTTCTTATCAATTCTATGAACATGAGCGCCGTGTCCGTCGGGGTCGTGATGGGGTCCAGCAGCGACTGGGACACCCTGCAGCACGCGGTGCAGATTCTCCAGGAATTCGGCATCGCCCATGAAGCCAGGGTCGTTTCGGCCCACCGGATGCCGGACGACATGTTCGCCTATGCCGAGGCGGCAGCCGCCCGCGGCCTGAAGGCGATCATCGCCGGTGCCGGCGGCGCGGCCCACCTGCCGGGCATGCTGGCGGCCAAGACGACGGTGCCGGTGCTGGGCGTGCCGGTCGCCAGCCGGCACCTGCAGGGCGTCGATTCCCTGCACAGTATCGTGCAGATGCCCAAGGGCATCCCGGTGGCCACCTTCGCCATCGGCGCCGCCGGCGCGGCCAACGCGGCGCTGTTCGCCGTGGCCATGCTGGCGCTGGCCGACCCGGCGCTGCTGGCCCGGCTGGAGGCCTTCCGCGCGCGCCAGACCGAGGCGGCGCGGGCCATGGCCCTGCCCCCGCGGGACCCGGCATGACGCGCCTGCTGCCGGGTGCGACGCTGGGCGTGATGGGCGGCGGCCAGCTGGGCCGCATGTTCGTCCACGCCGCCCAGCGCATGGGTTACTTCACCGCGGTGCTCGATCCCGATCCGGCCAGTCCGGCCGGGCGGGTGAGCCACCACCACGTGCAGGCCGACTACCTCGACGAAATCGGCCTGGCCAGGCTGAGCGGCTTCAGCGACGCCATCACGACCGAGTTCGAGAACGTGCCGGCCGATGCGCTGGCGCGGCTGGCGGAACACCGGCCGGTGTCCCCGGGAGCGGCCGCGGTCGCGATCGCGCAGGACCGCGCCGACGAGAAGGCGCACTTCACCCGCTGCGGCGTGCCCTGCGCGCCGCACGCGGTGATCGCCAACGAGGAAGACCTCGCCGGCGTGGGCGACGAGCTGTTGCCCGGCATCCTGAAGACGTCCCGCCTGGGCTACGACGGCAAGGGCCAGGTGCGTGTGGCCACCCGCGCCGAACTGCGCGCGGGATGGGAGGCCCTCCAGCGCGCCGGGTGCGTGCTGGAGAAGATGCTGCCGCTGGCCTTCGAGTGCTCGGTGGTGGTCGCGCGCGGGCGCGACGGCGCCATGGTGAACCTGCCGGTGCAGCGCAACCTGCACCGCAGCGGCATCCTGGCCGTCACGGAAGTGCACGAGGGCTGCATCGCCCCGGCGCAGGCGCAGCGCGCGGTGGACGCCACGCGCGCGATCGCGCAGGGCCTGGACTACGTGGGCGTGCTGTGCGTCGAGGTCTTCGGCCTCGAGGACGGGTCGCTGGTGGTCAACGAAATGGCGCCGCGGCCGCACAACAGCGGCCACTGGAGCATCGAGGGCGCCGACGTCTCGCAGTTCGAGCTGCAGGTGCGCACGCTCGCCGGCCTGCCGCTGGTGCAGCCGCGCCAGCACGGCCCCGCGATCATGCTGAACCTGCTGGGCGACCTGTGGTTCCGCGACGGCGCAGGCGAAGCCACGCCCGACTGGGCCGGCGTGCTGTCCCTGCCCGGCACGCACCTGCACCTGTACGGCAAGCTGAGCGCGCGGCCCGGCCGCAAGATGGGCCACCTCACCGTCACCGGCGGCAGCCTGGCCGAGGTGCGCGCCACGGCCCTGAAGGCCGCGGGGCTCCTGGGCATCGCGCCCTTCTAGCCATGATCCTCGACGGGCGCCAGGACCGCTGCGTCGCGCAGGCCGCGCAGGTGCTCGCCGCCGGCGGGCTGGTCGCCTTTCCCACCGAGACCGTGTACGGCCTGGGCGCGGATGCCGGCAACGAGCAGGCAGTGGCAGGCATCTTCGCCGCCAAGGGACGCCCCAGCGACCACCCGCTGATCGTGCACGTGCCCGACGCCGCCGCCGCCGGCCGCTTCGCCGCCGCCGTCCCGCCGGTGGCCCAGCGCCTCATGCAG
>DASWUI010000202.1:0-1711 GCA_036401715.1 Ramlibacter sp.
GCCGCCGCCGCTGCGCCTGCTCATCAACCGTGTGCATCCGGTGTCGTCGAACGCGCGGCTGGTCCAGCAGGCGCTGCGACAGGTGTTCCAGGAACAGCCCGGCGTGCAGGTGCTGGGCACCGACGTGCCGGCCATCGAAGCCTATCCGCGCGCTGCGACACGAGGATTGCCGGTGCACCGGGTGGAGTACCGGCAGCCGGCGGGGCGCACGGCGCCCGCGGCGCAGGAGACCATGCGCACGCTGGCCGGCGAGCTGGTCCCCGCGGGGCGGGAGCGCTTCGCGTGGGTCACCGGCCGGGGCGACGCGCGAGGGGCCGGCCGTGGCGAGCGCGCATGAACTGGCGCGCGGCCGTGAACGGCTGCGTGCGCTGATCGAGTTCGCGCTGGGCGAAGGCTGGCGCGTGGTGCGCACGTCCGGCGGGCACCTGAAATTCACGAAACCAGGCTGCGCGTCGATCTACACCAGCTCGACTGCGAGCGACCACCGTGCCGACCGCAATGCTCGCGCACAGCTTCGCCGCGCCGACCGGCAAGCGCAGGAGAACGGCCGTGGCTGAGCTGACGCCGCAGGACATGGCTGCCAAGCTGCTGGCCACCGGCTTCGAGCGCAGCGGCCCTTCGGCCGCGACCTTGAGCGACCCCATCGCCGACACGCCGATGGTGGTGACGCTGGACCAGTTGCGGCCCTACGACCACGACCCGCGCGTGACGCGCAACCCGGCCTATGCGGAGATCAAGGCGTCCATCCGCGAACGTGGGCTGGACGCGCCCCCCGCGATCACGCGCAGGCCGGGCGAGGCGCACTACATCATTCGCAACGGCGGCAACACGCGGCTGGCGATCCTGCGCGAGTTGTGGAGCGAGACCAAGGAGGAACGCTTCTTCCGCATTGCGTGCCTGTTCCGCCCGTGGCCGGCGCGCGGCGAAATCGTGGCGCTGACCGGGCATCTGGCCGAGAACGAGCTGCGCGGCGGGCTGACCTTCATCGAGCGGGCATTGGGCATCGAGAAGGCGCGCGAGTTCTACGAGCAGGAAAGCGGCAAGGCGCTGTCGCAGAGCGAACTCGCGCGGCGGCTGACTGCCGACGGCTATCCGGTGCCGCAGTCACACATCAGCCGCATGAACGATGCGGTGCGCTATCTGCTGCCGGCGATCCCGACGCTGTTGTACGGCGGATTGGGCCGGCATCAGGTGGACCGGCTCGCGGTGCTGCGCAAGGCGTGCGAGCGCACCTGGGAGCGGCGTGCGCTGGGCCGCACCGTGACCGTGGACTTCGCCACCTTGTTTCAGGACGTGCTGACGCAGTTCGACACACAGCCGGACGACTTCTCGCCGCAGCGGGTGCAAGACGAGCTGGTCGGCCAGATGGCCGAGCTGCTGGAGGCGGACTACGACACGCTGGCGCTGGAGATCAACGACAGCGAAAGCCGCCAGCGTGCGCTGACCAGCGAACCGGCGGCGCCGACGCCACCGGCAGCGCCTGTCGTGCCTGCTGGTCCTCTCCCGCCGGTCTCCGCGCCTCAGCAGCCACCCGCCTCGTCTGTGCCGCGCGACACCACGCCAGCCGCGCCTCCGGCGCCAGCAGCAACACCGCCTGCACCGCCCGAGGCGCCGGAGGAGCAGCACGGGCAGCGCGACGAGCGCCTGCAAGGGCACATCGTGACGCCGGCGCCGACCACCGAGCGCCTGCAGTCCATCCAGCGGATGGTCG
>DASWUI010000203.1:0-4959 GCA_036401715.1 Ramlibacter sp.
CGACGTGGTCCAGGGCGAGCGCGGGGCTCAATCTTCCAGCTTCAACTTGGTGGTGCGCACGAAGTCGGCCCAGCGGTCATGCTCCGCCTTCGCGTGGCGGTCGACGCCGGGGCCATCGGTGGCCATCACCTCGAAGCCGGCCGACGTGAGCTTGCCGTGCACTTCCGGCGCATGGAGCGCGGCGCGGAAGTCCTCGGTGAGCTTGCGCAGCGTCTCCGGCGGCGTGCCCGCCGGCGCGAAGATGCCGATCCACGAATACGCCTCGAAGCCGGGGAAGCCCGACTCCGCCACCGTGGGCACGTTCGGCAGATCGGGCAGGCGCTTGGCGCCCGTCACCGCCAGGGGCTTGATCTTGCCGGCGGCGATCTGCCCCTTCAGCGCGGCATAGCTCAGGAGCGTGAGCTGCGACACGTCGCCCAGCACGGCCTGCACGGCGGGGCCGCCGCCGCCATAGGGCACGTGCAGCACGTAGACGCCCGCCTTGCGCTTGATGTCCTCCATCACCAGGTGGTTCATGGAGCCGACGCCGGTGGAGGCGTAGCTGAACTTCGCGGGCTGCGAGCGCGCGGCCTCGATGAAGCCGCGCAGGTCGTTGGCCGGCACGGAGGCGGAAGCGCCGATCACCAGCGGGAAGCGAACCGCCAGCGTCACGCCGGCGAAGTCCTTGAAAGTGTCGTAGGGCAGCTTCGCCTTGACGATCGGGTTGATCGCGTGCGTGTCGAAGCTCACCAGCAGCGTGTTGCCGTTGGGCGCGGACTTCGCGACGTAGTCCGTGGCCAGCTGGCTGGCCGCGCCCGGCTTGTTCTCCACCACCACGCTGCGTCCCATGCGCTTCGCCAGTTCCGGCTGGATGATCCGCGCCGCGATATCGGTGCTGCCGCCCGGCGGGAAGGTGACCACTAGGCGCACCGGCGCATCGGCCTGGGCGAAGGCGGAGGGAGCGAGTCCCAGGGCCGCGGCGGCGGCCAGGGCCTGGCGCCGGTTGAAGCTGCTGCTGCTCATGGTGTGACCTTTCTGGAGGGAGTGGGAGGAAGGAGAACGCGGGTCAGCCCATCCACTGGCTGACCGGAACCGCGGTGTCCTGCAGTTCCTGCGAGATGACGTCGACCAGCGCGGGGCCGTCGTGCGCCAGCGCGGCCTGGATGGCGCCGTGCACGTCGGCCGGGTCTTCCACGCGCCAGGCCTTCACGCCGAAGGCTTCGGCCACGCGGGCGTGGTTGGTGCGGTCGAAATCGACGGAGAAGTAGCGTTCGCCGTAGCCGGTCTTCTGGCTGGCCTTGATCCAGCCGAACACGGAGTTGGAGAACACGACCATCTTCAGCGGCACGCCGCGCCGCACGATGGTTTCCATCTCGCCGCAGGTGAAGCCGAAGCTGCCGTCGCCCATCACCGACACCACGGTGGCGCCGGGACGGCCGAACTGCGCGCCCACCGCGGCCGACATGGAGAAGCCCAGCGCGCCGTGGGCGCGGTTGGTGATGAAGTGGCGGCCGGCCTGCGGCGCGTCGAAGTAGGCGGAGAAGTAGGGGCAGGGCGTGCCGGGGTCGGCGACCACGATGGCGTTGGGCGGCAGCAGCTTGTTCAGGGCATCGACCACGCGCTCCGGCTTGATCGGGCGCTCCCTGGATTCGGCCAGTCCCGCGAAGAAGGCGTGCTTGGCGGCGCGCGCCTTCTCCACGATGGCCCGGCCGTCGGCGGTGCCGGAGGGCCGGTGCGCGATGCGCGCCTGCACCGCCGCCGCCAGCGCGGCCAGTCCCAGCCTGGCATCGCCGACCAGCGCCACGTCGGTGCGGTAGTTGGTCGCGATGGTCATCGGGTCGATGTCCAGGTGCAGGATGGTCACGTCGCGGGAGGGCATCTTCCAGTGCTCGGTGGTGGTGGAGCCGGCTCGGGCGCCGACGAACAGCACCAGGTCCGCCTGCGCGATCACCTCGCGCGTCGCCGCGACGCCGCCGTTGGTGCCGATCACCCCTGCGTTGAGCGGGTGGTTGCCGGGCAGCGTGCCGTTGCCGCTGACGCTGCTGCATACCGGCGCGTTCAGCAGCGTCGCCAGGGCTTCCAGTTCCGTGGTGCCGCCCGACAGCAGCACGCCGCCACCGCAGACCAGGACCGGCGCGCGCGCGGCGACCAGCTTCTCGGCGGCGCGCTCCACGTCCTGCGGATCGGGCGCGAAGCGGTAGGCGGGGAAGCGGTCATGGCCAGGCTGCGCCCAGACTTCGGCCGGATCGATCGCATGCTTCTGCACGTCGTACGGCAGGCAGATGTGGGTGGCGCCCGGCCGCCCCGTGGTCATCGCGCGGAAGGCGGTGCGCACGGCGTGCGGGATCTGGTCGACGCGGTCGATGGTGGTGTTCCACTTGGTCAGCGGGGCATACAGCGCCTGCTGGTCCAGTTCGGTCAGGGGGAACTTGCCGCGCGCGCCTACGGACACGTCGGAGGTGATGCCCAGGACGGGGACGGCGGACTCGTTCGCCTCCACCAGGCCGGGCAGCAGGTAGGTGGCGCCGCCGCCGCTGGGGCCCTCGCAGACGCCCGGCTTGCCGGTGACGCGCGCGTAGCCGTCGGCCATGTAGGCGGCGCTGCGCTCGTCGCGGGTGAGGATGTGGTCGATGCCGTGGTCCAGCCGCGCCATCGCGTCGTAGAAGGGCAGGCTGGTGTCGCCGCACAGGCCGAAGACGTGCTTCACGCCATTGAGCTGCAGCATGCGCACGAGCGCGTCGGCGCCGTTCATGGGGGTCATTCGGTCTCCGGGGTGGAACTGTCGTGAGTGCATTTCAGTATACTTAATTGCCCGCCGAACACCAACAGCCCGGAGCGAGAGACATGCGTGCACCCATTTCCAAGATCCGCCGCGAGCGCGGGTCGGGCGTGTTCAACACGCTGCGCGACATGGCCATCTCCTACCAGCTCAGGCCCGGCGAGAAGGTCAGCGAGATCGAACTGGCCGAGCGCCTGGGCGTGAGCCGCACGCCGGTGCGCGAAGCGCTCACGCGGCTGGTCAACGACGGGTTCCTGCAGCCCACCACGCGCGGCTTCATGCGCCGCCCGCTGGACGTGCAGGAGACCTTGGAGCTCTACGAAGCGCGGGTCGCGATCGAGGCCGCCTGCCTGGCGATGGCAATCGAGCGGGCCACCGACGCCGAGATCGCGGAAGCCACCGCCTTCCTGGAGCAGAGCCGCAAGGTGCCGCCCGACACGCCGGTGGAGCGGCTGGTGGAACTGGACGAGGGCTTCCACCTGCGCATCGCCGACATGGCGCGCAATGCCGAGCTGCGCCGCATCCTGGTCAACCTCAACGAGCGCATCCGCTTCATCCGCTGGATCGACATGGAAAAGGTGGGGCGCGACTCGACCCAGAAGGAGCACCGCGCCATCCTCAAGGCGCTGAAGGCGCGCGATCGCGCGGCCAGCGAGGGCCTGCTGCGCGAGCACATCGGCCTGCGGCGCGACCAGATCGTGGAGGCGATCACGCGCGGGCTGGCGCGCATCTACCTCGGCGCGGAAGCGCCCGCCGCGGCGGCCGCCAGGCGCGCGTGAGTCCGGCGCGCGCCGCGTAGCGCGTGAAAATTCCGCGCTCGCCCGGCGCGGGTCCCGCACGCGGCCTTTACATGGCGCGGCGCTTGTTCGAACCAATGCATTCACTTCGGCCCGCGCGCGTGCCGAACTTGTTTCAAGGGGGAACTTCTCCTGTCGGACGGAGCCCCAGCACCCATGAGGTTTCATCCGACAAGCCGCGTGTGGAGCGCCGTGCTGGCGCTGTTCATGGCGATGACGCTGGGAAGCTTCCCCGCGGAGGCCGACGCCAAGGCGAAGAGCCGGCCGGCCAAGGTGGTCAAGGCGAAGGCGAAGGCGAAGAAAACGGCCAAGGCCAGGCCGGCGAAGGCGGCCAAGGTCGCGGCGAAGAAGCAGAAGGGCCGCGTGGTGGCCAAGGCGAAGGGCAAGGGCCGGGCGAAGGTGCAGGTCGCCGCCGTGCGCCGCGCGCCGCAGCCGGCGCCGCTACGGCTGGTGGACGGCAAGCCGGTGCTGAAGGCCAGCGTCGCCTACGTCGTCGACCAGGACTCGGGCGAGGTGCTGCTGGGCATCAACGACGACGACGTGCGCCCGATCGCCTCGCTGACCAAGCTCATGACGGGCGTGATCATCGCGGATGCCCGCCTGCCGCTGGACGAGAAGATCACCATCACCGATGACGACGTCGACCGGCTCAAGGGCAGCAGTTCGCGGCTGCGGGTGGGCACCACGCTCACGCGGGGGCAGGCGCTGCACCTGACGCTGATGTCCAGCGAGAACCGCGCGGCGCATGCGCTGGCACGCACCTATCCGGGCGGCACGTCCGCCTTCGTGTCCGCGATGAACGTGAAGGCCAGGCAGCTGGGGATGGACCAGACGCGCTACGTGGACGCCAGCGGGCTGTCCAGCCGCAACCAGTCCAGCGCGCGCGACCTCGCGCTGCTGGCGGATGCCGCGTACGAGCGGCCGATGCTGCGCAAGTACAGCACCTCGCCCGGCTACCGGCTCGCCGCCGGCAGGGGCACGCTGCAGTACGTGAACAGCAACAAGCTGGTGCGCGAGGGCGAGTGGCCGATCGGCCTGCAGAAGACCGGCTACATCTCCGAGGCCGGCCAGTGCCTGGTGGTGCAGACCAAGGTGAAGGGCCGCAACCTCATCATGGTGCTGCTGGACTCCGCGAGCAAGATCAGCCGCATCCGCGACGCGGAGCTGCTGCGGCGCTGGCTGCGCCAGCATTCGGAACTGGCCGGGACGGCGAAGGCAGGCGGGGAGACCTGAAGGCTGCCTGCCACCGTCCGCATGTCCGTGCGGGCTCGATCCGCGATTCCTTCCGGCGTGGCGCCCCGCGACCATGGATCCCGGGTCGAGCCCGGGATGACATGTCCTGGGTAAATACCGGTGGCGGTGTCCGTGACCGTGCCCGTGCCCGTGCCCGCGTCGGTGTCGGTG
>DASWUI010000204.1:0-1524 GCA_036401715.1 Ramlibacter sp.
CGAACGTGGCGCTGATGATGAACGCCACCAGCATCGAGCGCACCCGCGTGCGCTTCTTGGCCACGTCGAACGCGGCCTCGGTGGCGGCGGAGAAGCGCTGCGACTCGCGCTGCTGCTGGCCGTAGCTCTGCACCACCGGGATCGCGTTCAGCACCTCGGCGGCGATCGCGCTGGAGTCCGCGACGCGGTCCTGGCTGGCGCGGGACAGCCGCCGCACGCGCCGCCCGAACCACATCGCCGGCAGCACCACCAGCAGCACGACCAGCAGCACCTGCGTCATCACGTAGGGATGCGTCACCACCAGCATGCCCAGCGCGCCCAGCCCCATCACCAGGTTGCGCAGGCCCAGGGAGAAGGACGAGCCCACCACCGCCTGCACCAGCGTCGTGTCGGTGGTCAGGCGCGACAGCACCTCGCCGGTCTGGGTGCTCTCGAAGAAGGCGGGGCTCTGTTCCAGCACGTGCGCGTACACCGCGTTGCGCAGGTCGGCGGTCACGCGCTCGCCGAGCCAGCTCACCAGGTAGAAGCGGCAGGCCGAGAACAGGCCCAGCGCGATCGCCACGCCGAACAGCAGCAGGAAGTGCCCGCGCAGCGCGACCAGCCGGGTGCCGGGGTCGGCGGCGATGCCCTGGTCGATCATGGTGCGCAGCGCCACCGGGAACAGCAGCATCGCGGCGGCCGCCAGCAGCAGGAACAGGCCGGCCAGCGCGATGCGCGCGCGGTAAGGGCGCAGGAAGGGCAGCAGCCCGGACAGCGACTGCGGGCTGCGCGCCCGGGCCGCGCCCGCCGGCGCCCCCTCGCGCAGCGCGGCCGCGGCGGAATCAGTGGCAGCCATGGAGGAGCACTCGCATCGTGGTCGGCTTTTTGTCCTAGGACACGTCCGAGCCGCCCCGACAAGGGCGGACTACAGGCGTGCCAGACAGCATCGTACGTGGCCTGAACCTGGGGCCACGTAACTTGGCGCCTCCCACCAGACCAAGGAAAGAACATGGACCGCAACGCAACGCATTCCGCCCGGCAGCACCACGGCTTCAACGCCCTGGACTGGCTCGCCCAGATCCTGCTGATCATCGGCGGCCTCAACTGGGGGCTGGTCGGCCTGTTCGACCTGGACCTGGTCGCGATGCTGTTCGGCCAGGGCTCGCTGCTCTCGCGCATCGTCTACATCGCGGTGGGTGTCTCGGCGCTGTGGGGGCTGGCGATCTTCCGCCACAGCCGCGGCTCGCGCTGAGCGCGGGCTGGCCCGCCGGACGCTTCGGGTTTGCTGACGCGAATCAAGGAACGCGGGTTTCGCGCGAGTACATTGATCCTCGACCATGCCCTTCCCCCGTTCCCCCAAGCCCGGCCGGAGCGGCGAACTCGATCGCCCCTGGCTGCCCGGCGACCCCATTCCGGCCCCCGAGGCGATCCACAGCGACGGCGATTCCGCCTGGGCGCTGTGGAAGGAGGTGTCGCAGCAGCACGAGCGCCGCTTCGCCGACACCGCGCCGCTGACGCAGCCGCCGGGGCTGTCCCCGGAAGAAA
>DASWUI010000205.1:0-3249 GCA_036401715.1 Ramlibacter sp.
CGCCCGCTCCAGGTGAGCGAGGCGCCCAGGTTCCCCGAGGGACGGCGCTGCGCGTCGGCGGCGGCGACCGCTTCCGCCGCGGCCCGCAGTTGCCGTTCCGCGACCGCGACGTCGGCGCGCTGGCGCAAGGCCTCGGCGGGAATCGCGACGGCGATGCCCTCGCGGGGCTGCGGCAGCGGAGCGGGGGCCGACAGGCGCTGCAGCAGCGCCTGGGGCGGCCGACCGGTCAGCACGCCCAGCGCATGCGCTGCCTGCGCGGCCGCCGATTGCAGCGCGGGCAGCTGGGCGCGCGTCTGTTCGACCGCGGCGAGCGCCTGTTCCACCTCCACCGAGTTGGCCAGCCCGGCCTGCTGCCGCCAGCGGCTGATCTGCAGCGTCTCCTCCTGCGCGGCGAGGTTCTCGCGGGCAACGGCGGCGCGGACCTGCGCGTTGCGCAGGTCGAGGTAGGAAAGCGCGACCTCGGCGGCGACACTCACCTGCGTGGCCGCCAGCGAAGCGGCACTCGCCTGCGCCAGCGCCTCCTGCGCCGCGAGGTCGTGGCGCACCGCCCCGAAGGCATCGAGTTCCCACGCGGCGTCGAAGCCGGCCTGGAAGTTGTTGCGCAGGGAGGCCCCCCCGCTGCCGCTGCGCTGCGCCTGGACGCGCGTGGAGAGGGACGGCAGCAGCGAGGCCGCGGCCTGCTGCCGCAGCGCGCGCGCCTGGCGCAGGTTGGCGCGGGCCGCGCCCACGTCGGTGTTGCCGCGCTGCGCGGCCTCGACGAGCTCGACCAGCACGGCATCCCCGAACAGCATCCACCATTCGGCCATGCCGGCGGTTCCGGCGGGCTGCGCCTGCGCCCATTGCGCCGGCACGGCCACGCCGGCCAGCGGCGGCGCCTCGGGCGCCCGGGTGGCACATCCCGCAAGCGCCAGCAGGGCGGCCGCCGCGGCCGCCCGCGGAGTCTGTCGCACAAGCATGCCGGCATCGTAGGGACGCCCCGGTGCCCCACGGTTGACGTGTCTCAAGCGCAGGGAGATGAAGCCGTAAAGAAACGACAAGTAGTGCAGAGCACGAGTTCACGCGCCCGTGCCGCCCAGGTGTAGGACCACGCCGCGAACTCGTGTCCCGCGCGTCATGGCCGAGCAAGGGCTGCCGCAAACTCGCGGTCCAGGCAAGCAGGCACAGGGAGTACGCACATGGAAAGGATCTGGGGGCCCGTCAACGGCTTCTACCTCGCTGCCTATGCGGCGCCCATGGGTGAAGGCGACCGCTACTGCAGCTATGCCAAGGTGTGCTGGACGCGGCCCGAGAGCTACTGGGACGCGGACTGCGCCTTCAAGATCTTCGGCGGCGAACACCACCGCTCGCTCGAGGGCGCGCTGAGCGCCGTGGCCCTGGACGCGCGCAATGAGATCTCCTACCTGCCGCGGCACGCGCGCTCGCTCGCCGAGCAGCGCCAGCGGGACCACATCCCCATCCCGCGGCTGTTCGTCACCTCCTTCTTCCGGCACCGCGCGGCCTGAGCCGCTGCTGTTTTTGTAGCAGCGAACCCACATCTTTCCCAATGACGGACGCTTTTGCTGGACGGCCGGCCGACGAAGCTATGAAAATCGTAGCGATGGCCGAGTCCATGCCCACCTACTACGACGTGCTGCAGGTCGAGCGCGATGCCACGCCGGAGCGCGTGCGTGCCGCCTACCGCAAGCTGGCGCAGAAGTACCACCCGGACAAGATGCCGGGCAACGTGAACGCGGTGCGGGCCATGGCGGCGATCAACGCGGCCTACGAAGTGCTGTCCGACGCGCACCGCCGCGCCGAGCACGACCTGTGGATCCGGCGCGCCGAACGCATGGCACAGCAGATCAAGCCCGCCCCGGCGCTGCCCAAGGACGTCTGGGACTACCTCCACCCGGCCATCAGCTGGCCCTGGTACCTGCTGTTCGGCACCACGGTGGTGGCCCTCGGCACGGTTGCCACCGCCCTCTACCTCACCGTCATGCCGGCGCGCACGGCCGCGGCGCCCGCGGCCCAGCCGTGCCACCAGTCCGTGGTGGCGGCCGCCAGGACCTGCGAGCCGCGCACCTGATCCGCCGACCGCTGGCACGGCCGGCCGGACAACGCCGACGAGCAGACCCGCCCCGGTCCGATCCCGGAAATCCCAGCGCGGCCGCACCTTGTCCCTATTCGACAAGGAGTGATCCATGAACAGAAAAACCCTGATTGCTGCCGCGCTCGCGGCCGGCTCCCTGATGGGCGTCGCTTCCGTGGCGCACGCCGTTCCGGCCGTGGTCGCCGGCACCGGCGCCGCGCCCGTCTACCCGTACCCGGGCGGTACGGTCTACCCCTACGGTCACCAGGTGGTGGTGCAGCCCGCGCCGCCGGCGCCGCTGTACGAGCCGATCCCGGCCCAGCGCGCCGGCTACATCTGGGCGCCTGGCCACTACGTCTGGAACGGCAGCCAGTACGTCTGGCAGCGCGGCCACTGGCTCGAAATGCGGCAGGGCTACGCCTGGCAGGCCCCGCACTGGCAGCAGCGCGCCGACGGCTCGTGGTACCTGGCGGGAGGAACCTGGGTGCGCACCGACAACCTCGCCTATGAGCGGCGCATGAACCGCGGCGCGAACGGCGACATGGACCACGACGGCATCCGCAACGCGGACGACGACGACCGCGACGGCGACGGCGTGGCCAACTGGCGCGACGACTTCCCGAACAACCGCAACCGCAGTTAAGCGGCATCGGCGGCGGAGGCCTGCAGCCAGGCCTCCAGCTTGGCGAGCGTGGCGGCCCACCCCTGCCGGTGGCCGTCGCGCGCCGCCTCGTCGAAGAAGCGCTCGTGCAGGAAGCCCAGCTCGGTGCCTTGTCCCGAGGGCTCCAGCGTGAGCGTGACACGCGACACGCGTTCCGGCGTACTGCGCCATGCCCAGCTGAAGACCAGCTTGCGCTCGGGCACCACCTCCTCGTAGGTGCCCGAGACCTCGTGCTCCTCCCCGTCGGGCGTGTGGAAGCGGATGCGGTAGCGCCCGCCGGGCCGCACGTCCAGTTCCGCGAGCGTGACCGAATTCGGCTCGCCCGGCCCGAACCATGCGCTCAGCGCTTGCGGGTCCGTCCACGCGCGCCAGACGCGGGCGGGCGCGACGGGGTAGCGGCGCGCGAGCCTGAGCTGCGGCCTTTCGTCGGGGCGGTCCATGGCTGGACTTCCTCCTGGTGGTAAAGGTAGCGGCCGAGGGCGTCCAGCTGCGCGCTCCAGAACTTCTCGTAATGGGCGAG
>DASWUI010000206.1:0-1999 GCA_036401715.1 Ramlibacter sp.
CGTCGAGTTCGGCGCCGGATCGCTGCGCAAGGTGCGCCTGCTGCTGCAGGCCTTCGACGCGCCGGCGCGCTACCTGCCGATCGACATCTCGGGGGACCACCTGCGCGATGCCGCGGCCATCCTGCGCACCGAATTCGCCGGGCTGGACGTGCAGCCCGTGGTGGCCGACTACACGCAGGAGGTGGTGCTGCCGCCGCGCGCGGGCCGCGGCCGGCGGGTGGGCTTCTTCCCGGGCTCGACCCTGGGCAACTTCACCCCGCAGGAATCGCTGGCCTTCCTGGAGCGCGCGGCGCAGGTGCTGCGCGGCGGCGCGCTGCTGCTGGGCGCGGACCTGGTGAAGGACCCGCAGGTGCTGCACGCCGCGTACAACGACGCGCAGGGCGTCACCGCCGCCTTCAACCTCAACCTGCTGGTCCGCGCCAACCGCGAGCTCGGCGCGAATTTCGTGCCGGCCCAGTTCGCGCACTACGCCTTCTACAACGCGCCGCTGCAGCGCATCGAGATGCACCTGCTCAGCCGGGTGCAGCAGGCGGTCACGCTGTGCGGCGAGCGCTTCGCCTTCGAGGAGGGCGAGAGCCTGCACACCGAGAATTCGTACAAGTTCACCGTGGCCGGCCTGCGCGCGCTGGCCGAGCGGGCGGGCTTCCGCGCCGGGCCGGTGTGGACGGACCCCGAGCGCCTGTTCAGCGTGCACTGGCTGCACGCGCCGTGAAGGAGGACCAGCGATGAAGGCAACGTGGAACGGCGTGGTCGTGGCGGAAAGCGACGACACGGTGGTGGTGGAAGGCAACCACTATTTCCCCGCCAGTGCGCTCAAGCGCGAGTACGTGACCTTCAGCAACCACCGCACGAGCTGCCCGTGGAAAGGGCAGGCCAGCTACTACTCGCTGATCGTCAACGGCGAGCTGAACCCGGAGGCGGTCTGGTACTACCCGGACCCGAAGCCGGAGGCGCAGATGGTCAAGGACCGGGTAGCGTTCTGGAAGGGCGTGACGGTGACGGAGTAAAGGCCGCGGCGCGGCCGCACTCCGTCATCCCCGCGCAGGCGGGGATCCAAGGCCGCGGCGCGGCCGCACTCCGTCATGGATTGCGGGTCGAGCCCGCAATGACATGGGGTGGGAGCGACGGGACCTTTCAGGAGCAGCTCGACCCGCCGCAGCCGCTGATCGCCTCCACCGGCATGGCCGCCGGCTCCAGCACCTCGCCCGTTTCCGGGTCGTAGCCCACGCCGCGCAGGTGCAGCGCCAGCGCCGCATCCATGGTCTGCGCGTGCTGCGGGAACCACACCGCGAGTTCCTGGATCATCTGGCGCGCCGGGCCCAGGTCGCCCGAGGCGGCCTTGGCCAGTCCGTCGCGCAGCACCTGCAGCACCACCTTGTGGTGCGAGCTGTGGCAATTGCCCAGCGCGAAGCCGGTCGCCAGCATCCATTCGTCCTCGCGCGCGAAGTGGTCGGCCGTGTGCGCCACCAGCTCCTCCCACACCGCCGGCAGCGCGTCGTCGTCGGCCGCCTCGGCGCGACCGAGCAAGGCTATGAATTCCTTGTGGGTGTCGTCCATGAAGGACAGGCCGAGTTCGAGGCCTTCGGACCAGGGCAGCGCGGGCATGGGAATCTCCTGTACCGGCAGCTTAGGGAGCGCCCCCGGCAGGGGCTTTGACGCAGGTCAGGGATTGGCCGGCCCGCCCTTTCGGTAAGCTCGGCGGATGCTCCTGCGCCCGCCCACCACCCCGGTCGACCAGCTCGCCACCATCCTGCGCGGCCAAGGCTATGCGGTGCTCGACGCCCAGGGCGTCCGTGCGCTGGCAGGCTGCACTGCCGCCGAACTCGAGGCCTTGCGGGCGTCCTGGTCCGACCTGCCGCCCGACGAGTACCTCAAGGACGGTGGCCGCTACCGGCGCCGCCGCCATGCCAGCTTCGTCGCCGAGGGCGAGCGGCTGCTGCAGGTGCCGCATCGCGCGCACTGGCAGCCGCTGGAATACAACGCGCTGCACGGCGGCATG
>DASWUI010000207.1:0-1719 GCA_036401715.1 Ramlibacter sp.
GTGCCCACCCTGCTGCTGCAGCCGCTGGTGGAGAACTGCATCCAGCACGGCCTGGAGCCCAAGGTGCTGGGCGGCCGCATCGCCGTGCGCGCGCGCCGCCAGGGCGACCGCCTGCAGGTGGAGGTGGACGACAGCGGCGTCGGCGAAGCCGGCGCGGCGTCCGGCGGCCACGGCTTCGGCATGGCGCAGGTGCGCGAGCGCCTGCGGACGCTCTACGCCGACCGCGCCAGGCTCGACTTCCGGCTGGCCGCCGGCGGCGCCCACGCCTGCATCAGCCTGCCGCTCGCATGAACGCCAGCGCGCTGATCGCCGAGGACGAGCCGCTGCTGGCACAGGCCCTGCAGGCCGAGCTGGGCCGTGCCTGGCCCGAGCTGCGCATCGCGGAAACGGTGGGCGACGGCGCGGCCGCGGTCCGGGCGGCGCTGGAGCACCGGCCGGACGTGCTGTTCTTCGACATCCGCATGCCGGGGATGGGCGGGCTGGAGGCGGCCGCCGAGCTGGTGGATGCCTGGCCGCCGGACGCGGCCTTCCCGGCGCTGGTGTTCGTGACGGCCTACGACCAGTACGCGCTGCAGGCCTTCGAGGCGCAGGCGGTCGACTACGTGCTCAAGCCGGTGCAGCCGGCACGGCTGCACAAGACCGTCGCCCGGCTGCGCCAGGTGCTGTCCGGGCGCCCGGCCGGTGGCGCGGACCTGGAGGCCACGCTGGGCCGGCTGCGCCACCTGCTGCAGGGCCATACCGGGGCCGCCGCGCCGCAGCCCGCGCTGAAGGTCATCCAGGCCGGCGTGGGCAACAGCATCCGCATGGTGCCCGTGGAGCAGGTGGTCTATTTCGAGGCGGCCGACAAGTACGTGCGCGTGGTCTGCGCCGACGCCGAACTGCTGATCCGCACGCCGCTCAAGGAACTGCTGCCGCGCCTGGATCCGCAGGCCTTCTGGCAGGTGCACCGCGGCACCGTGGTGCGGGCCGCCGCGGTGGAGAGCGTGCACCGGGACGATGCCGGCAAGCTGTACCTGGGCTTGCGCGGGCGGGCCGAGAAGCTGCCGGTGAGCCGCCTCTACGCCCACCTGTTCAAGGCGATGTAGGCCGCCGACGGCGCGCAGCGGGCAGCTCCGACGGGAGCGCACGCGCGCCCGTGCGAAGTTGGAGCCTCCATTCACGGAACCAGGCGCCTTCCATGTTCTTCTTCTTTTCCAACAAGCTGGGCTGCCTCGGCTCAATCGCGGTTTCGATCGTGCTGTCCCTCCTGCTCTGGGGCCTGTTCAGCCTCTTCTTCTGAGCGCAAGCCGGCCCATCGCGGGGCGATCGGGGCCTATCTATGTGCGGCCGATGTAGGGCTTTCGTCTGGCAGTCGCTGTGGGCACCGTCCTACAGGGCATGACGCGCCCGGCGCTTCTACTACAAGCCATCGAATTGCACGAAAGGCGCACACCCTCCCACAAGACAGACAAGCGCGTTTCGTCCCGGTCACCCCGACTCCTCTGAGTCCCCTCCTCCTCCGGGGTGAGCTGGTCCGGCCCTCCGTCCCGCGACTGGCATTGTTACCCCCAGGCTCAACACCTGGGGGTTCTTTTTTTCCGGCGCGGGAAGCCGCCCGCGCCCGGGGACTACGGTTAGGTCGAAAGAGTCCGACGCCTACCGTTGGGCACGACCGTCATGTAAAGCGTTGCTGCGTCCTTACTCTGTTAACACTCAGAGGAAAGACAGCAATGAAAGACG